>JARLJM010000104.1 GCA_031291185.1 Parasulfuritortus sp.
CCGGCAATCGAGCGGCCCGTTGTAGAGCGGGATGCGCCGGCTGGCGGCGAGCCGCATATTCTTGGGAAACTCGGGGTCGGCGGAGATGAAGTAGGCCGACCAGCCGGAGAAGTGCTGTTTCATCGCGCTGCCCAGATCGGCGTAGAAGGTCGCATCGGAGTCCAGCCGGACGCCGTAGGGCGGGTTGCTGACAATCACGCCTTCGTCCCCCGGGGATGGAATCTTCAGCACATCGCCTTCTCGCAACGTGACGCAGTCCAGCAAACCGGCTTCCTTCAGATTGAGGCCGGCGGCGCGAACCATGGCCGGGTCGATATCGCAGCCGTAGATCGCCAGTTCGCGTTTTTCGCCTTGGGCGGCCTCTGCATCCTTGCGCAGCCGGGTCCATTCCACCTTGTCGAAGCTGGCCAGGTTCTCGAAGGCAAAATGCCGTTTGAGGCCCGGCGCCATGTTCAGGGCCATCATCGCGGCTTCGAGCAGTATCGTCCCGCCACCCATCATCGGGTCGAGCAGCGCCTTGTCCGGCGTCCAGCCGGATAGTCGGAGCAACCCGGCGGCCAGGTTTTCGTTGAGGGGCGCGGGCGCGGGTTCGACCCGGTAGCCGCGCCGGTTCAGGGGATCGCCGGAGAGATCCAGATACAAGGTGTACGCATCCCGATCCAGGTAGAGCAGGATGGGCACCTGGGGCGAACGGGCGTCGACGTTGGGACGCAGTTCGCAATCCTCGCGGAACCGGTCGCAGACCGCGTCCTTGATCTTCAGGGTCGTGAAGTTGAGGCTCTTGAGCGGGCTTTCATGGGCGACGGTGCGGATGGCAATGGTGCGGTCGACGGCAAACCAATCCGACCAGGGCAGCCGATGCGTGGCCCGGTAGAGGTCGTCCTCGTCCCGGTACTGGCCTTGATCCACCTGCCATAACACCCGAATCGCCAGGCGGCTCCAGAGGTTGACCTTCCAGGCCAGCGGCAGATCGCCGGTGAACTCGACACCGCTGGAACCCGGCGCCACGTCCGTCGCACCGATTTCGACCAGCTCCTTCGCCAGTTCGGCCTCCAACCCGCGCGGGCAGGGGGCGAAGAATTTGAGCTGGGTAGGGGCTTTGGGCGTGCTTCTGCGACGCGGCGCATCATTCGTGTGGCTTGCACCCATATCCCTCCTGCCTGCCAAGGTTGCCGGCCGCTTCTCGCCTCGTCCTTTGGATTCAGCACTTAGGCTGGCGGGTCCTCGACGCTTGGGCTTTTCCGTGCCGGAGCTGGACGCTTCGGCCGGCTTGGCGGCGGGTTTGCTGCGATCCCGCTGCAACGGACTCCAGCGAGCGGGTTTGCGCTTGGCATCGGGCTTTTCGCCTTCGGGCTTGGCGGTCAGGGAAAGTTTTTTGCGTGAGGGCTTATCGTCGGGGGATGACATATCAGTCTGGTTATAGGTTATCGGGGCGCTTGCCGGGCTTGTTCCAGCAGCTTTTCCATCTCGCGCCGGTAATAGAGGTAATCCATCGCCGGACAGGGCGCGCCAAGTCGGGTGGCGGCGGCGGAAACTTGCCCTCGGTGATGGGCGTAATGGATGAACAGATGGTTGAGCATATCCCGGACCCACATGGTTCTGGGTTGACCGTCGCTGCTACTGAACTTGATTTCATCTTCGAAGAAGAGGTCGGACTGGCCTTCCAGCCACTCCTGCAAATGCCGCGTTTCGTGGCGCATGGCGTTTTGCAGTTCGCGCCAGACCGGGTAGCGGATTTCCCGTAAATTTACCGGAGGGCTGTTACCTTGCAACCGATCCCACCAGAGCTGACTAACCACCAGCATGTGGTCGACGGTGTGGTGGATGCTTTTGAAGAACAGGCCCTCGTCACGCTCAAGCACATCCGGCTTGAGGTGGCCAAGCGACTCGAACAGGACGTTATTGGCCCAGCTTTGATAATCCGCCTGGACCACGAAATAGCTTTTCCAACTGTACATTTCGCTCTCCCTTCAGGGCACGATGCGGGTTGGCACGGCCTTGTCCAGCCATTCCAGCCGGGACGCCATAGCCTGCGTCAGGCTGGCTCGACCCGATGAGTCGATGCGCAGCACTTCGGTGATGCCCATCTTGCTCGCCATTTCCCGCCACTGACTCGCGCCACCGATGAAGATCGGCTTGCTGGACTCATCGGACAGCGTGCCGGCATGGGGGCCGTGGGCGATGATGGTCACGGCCTGTGTGTCCTGCACCGGCCAGCCGGTGCGCGGGTCGATCAGGTGGCAATAGCGCACACCGTTCAACTCGAAGTAGCGCTGGTAATCGCCGGAGGTGCCGATCGCCTCGCCATCATGCAATTCCAGAGTGGCAATTGCGCCAGCCTGCCGTGGATGCTGGATGCCGACCTTCCAGGGCCGGTTGTCATGCTGGCCCAATGCAATGATGTTGCCGCCAATGTTGATCAGCGCGTTCTTCACACCCTGGCTGCGCAGGTAATTGGCCGCCACATCGAGGGCATAACCCTTGGCATAGCCGCCCAGGTCGATGCGTACCGCCGGGTTGGTGCTGCTGAAGTGCGTGCCTTCGATGTGGACATCGCTCAGGCGCGGATTGGCCTTTACAAGCCGCTCGATCTCATTCTTGTCGGGCATGTGCGGCACGAAGGTATCGGACTGGAAGCCCCACAGGTGGATCAGGTTACCGATGGCCGGGTTGAACAGCCAGTCGCCCTGGGCCGAATCGCGGGTCGCGTCTTGCAGGATGGCTGCCAGTTCGGGCGACAGCGTGCCGGACACCGGCGATTTGGCCAACTGTTCGTTGAGCCGTTGCAGATCGCTCGGCTCCCAGGCATGCAGTTCGTGATGCAGGCGATCGAATTCGGCCAGGACGTGATCGGTCACCTGACGGGCCTTGGCCTCCGGCTGGTCGGCAATGGTGATGTCGACCAACGTGCCGAAGACATAGGCCTGCTGCTTGTACAGTTGTGGATGGCCGCAACCGACAAGCAGCACCGCCAGGAAAAGGGCAAGCATCAGGCGCATTGTCGCTCCAAAGCATCGATGAACAGCGATGCCACATCACATCCAGCCTGGTCGGTGATTTCCCGAAAACAGGTTGGGCTGGTGACGTTGACTTCGGTCAACCAGTCGCCGATCACATCCAGGCCGACCAGCAACAAGCCTTCGGCTTTCAGCACCGGCCCCAGTGCAGCGGCGATTTCGCGGTCACGTTCGGTCAGCGGCCGGGCTACGCCGGTGCCGCCGGCGGCGAGGTTGCCCCGCGTTTCGCCGGGTGCCGGGATTCGGGCCAGCGAGTAGGGCACCGGCTCACCGTCGATCAGCAGGATGCGTTTGTCGCCGGCCGCAATCTCGGGGATGAAACGCTGGGCCATGATCTGGCGCGTGCCCAGGCCGGTCACCGTTTCCAGAATCGCGCCCAGGTTGGGGTCGCCGACGCGCAGCCTGAAGATGCCGCTGCCGCCCATGGCATTGAGCGGCTTGACCACGATGTCGCCCTGTTCGGCCAGGAACGCGCGAATCTCATTGCCCAGACAGCTCACCAGGGTCGGCACGGTATATTGCGGGAAGCGGGCGATGGCCAGCTTCTCGTTGAAATCGCGCAAGGCGCGCGGCGCATTGAAGACCCGCGCGCCATCCCGTTCCGCCATTTCCAGCAGGTAGGTGGCGTTGAGATAGCCCTCGTCGAAGGGCGGGTCCTTGCGCATCAGGACGGCACCGAAATCGCTCAAGGCACGCCATTCCCGCTCGGCGGCCGCAAACCAGTCGGGGGAACGTCCGGTCAGGGCAACAGAGCGCGTCGAGGCCAGCACCTTGCCACCGCGCCAGATCAGGTCGGCCGGCACGCAGGCCGACAGGACATGGCCGCGCCGGGCAGCCTCCACCATCATGGCGTAGGTCGAATCCTTGTAGACCTTGAATCCAGCCAGCGGATCGGCGACGAACAACAGTTCCATCACCGGATCACTTCGGGATGGAACTCGGGGTCGGTGTCTTCCAGCTCGATCGCGGCCGCCATCGCCGCCAGCCGGGCCAGCACGCCATAGGTGTAGAAGCGGTTGACCGGCGCATCGGGCCGAGCCGTGGCATCCGGCAGGGAACAGGCCTGGTCGAAGGCCAGCGGCACGAAGTGCATGCCCGGCGCGTTCAGGTTCTCGTCCACGCCACGGCTGGTGTGGACTCGGTAGAAACCACCGATGACGAAATGGTCGATCATGTAGATCACCGGCTCGGCCACAGCGTCGTTGATCGACTCGAAGCTATACACGCCTTCCTGGACCAGCACCTGGTCCACAGTCAAGCCCTCCTTGACCACGGCCATCTTGTTGCGGGTCTTGCGGTTGAGGTCGCGCACGTCGTCCACGCTCTTGGCGGTGAGGATGCCCATGCCATAAGTGCCGGCGTCGGCCTTGACGATGACGAAGGGCTCCTTGTCGATACCGTATTCCTGGTACTTCAGCTTGATCCGCTTGAGCATCGAGTCGACGTGCGAGGCCAGGCATTCCTCGCCGTCGCGCGACTGGAAGTCGACCTTGCCGCAAACCGCGAAGTAAGGATCGATCAGCCAAGGGTCGATATCGATCACCTGGCTGAAATCACGCGCAAGTTGCGCGTAGGCCTTGAAGTGGTTCGACTTGCGCCGCACCGCCCAGCCGGCATGCAGCGGCGGCAGCAGGGTCTGATCCGGATCGAGCCCTTTGAGAATATCGGGAATACCACCCGACAGATCATTGTTGAGCAACACCGCGCAGGGATTGAAGTCATTCAGCACCAGCCGGTTGCCTTCGCGTTTCACCGGCTCCAGCTTGAGCACGCCGCCATCCGGCAGGTCGAGGATCAGCGGTTCCTTGAGATCGGGGATCAGGCTGCCGATGCGCACCGTAAGGCCGGTCTTTCGGAGGATGTCCGCCAGGGCGGCGACGTTCTGCAGGTAATAGGCGTTGCGGGTGTGGTTTTCGGGGATCAACAGGAAGCGCTGGGCCGAAGTGCACATCTTCTCCACCATCACCTGTGCCGCCTGCACCGCCAGTGGCATGAAGACCGGATTCAGGTTATTGAAACCACCCGGGAACAGGTTGGTGTCTACCGGCGCCAGCTTGAAACCGGCGTTGCGCAGGTCGACCGAGGAATAGAACGGCGTGGCGTGATCCTGCCACTGGCTGCGGAACCAGTGCTCGATGGCCGGCTGGGCCGAGATGACGTGTTTTTCCAGATCCAGCAAGGGTCCGGTGAGGGCTGTGGTAAGGTGAGGAACCATGATTACTCGTTAAAATGCCGTCTTCCGATTGTAATCCAAGGCCGGCCGCCGCTCCCGTGTTCCATATCGTCCTGTTCCAACCCGAGATACCGCCCAACACCGGCAACATCATTCGATTGACCGCCAACACCGGCTGCAAGTTGCATCTGATCAAGCCATTAGGTTTCGAACTGACCGACAAGCACATGCGGCGAGCCGGGCTGGATTATCACGAATACGCCGAATTACAGGTGCATGAAGACTGGGAAGCCGCGAAGGCCGTCCTGCCGCCGACCCGATATGCCTTCACCACCAAGGGCTCGCATCCCTACCACGAAGCCGCTTTCAAGCCGGACGATGTATTCGTGTTCGGGCCTGAAACGAGGGGGCTGCCTTTGGAAATTCTGGAGGAATTTCAGCCTGAGAACCGGTTGCGGCTACCGATGCGGGATGGACAGCGCAGTTTGAACCTGTCCAATGCGGCGGCGGTGGTGGTGTTCGAAGCCTGGCGGCAGAATGGTTTTGTGGGCAGGGTGTAATCCAAACTTCGCGGATCGGATCACGTGTCTTCGGTAACCGCCATGAGCCTGCTTATTTGTTTTCCACTATCTACACAATTATCAATCGAGTCTGCCCCCTTTGATTTGCTCGCGCAGATATGACCGTGCGCGCGATTTCTGACGATACTTGTTCAGCGTTGCCTTAGACCATTTGCATGGAGTAAGTAACATCGTCTTCTTTCACGACCTTGAACCCTAAGCGATCATAGAGGCGTTTTGCGGGATTTATCTTTATGACTTTCAGAACCAAGTGCTTACCGGCGTTTCTTGCCCGCGCGGATTCTTGGACAAGCAATGCTGACCCAACCCCGAGGCCTTGAAATTCTGGCTTCAGAAAAATTGTACGAACCCAATGATACTGCTCATGCTCTTCAACATAGAGCGCCCCAGCGGATTGTCCGGTTACGCAAATAACTTTGAAGTTTTCTATAGGTAGATTTGTCCAGAAGCCATGGCGCTGAAACTCTTCGTCCCAGCCCCACGCCCACTCAACATACCTGCGCATCAAGAGTTTGAAGGTCTCGAATATCAAGCCCTTGTCATCTTCAGATGCAGGACGAAGTGAAAAGACGGCCATAAAGTCTAACGTGTAGTAAGCATCAAAATTGATGTGTAATCCTGGGAACTGTGATGCATAAGCAGGCACCTTAAAAACCTAACCCTACGATTTTCATTCTCTGGGCGAATAATAGAGCGCCATTCCGGCCGGGCGCTGGAACCCAAAGGGCGGCGAAGTTGGGGCGTGCTTTCTTGGGTTACCTTCTTTGCACGAGCAAAGAAGGTAACTGGCTGTCGGGCCACCCCTGGCCTAAGCCAGTCACAAGAACTGGATTCCCGCCTTCGCGAGAATGACGCCTACAGAGGAGGCGAACTACTCGTCCTTGATTTCCCGATTCAACAACGCCGCCACAGCCTCTCTGGGCGGCATTTCCTGATCTAGGATGCCGCGTACAGCTTCAGTAATGGGCATTTCCACACTCAGCTCCCGCGCCAGCCGCGAAACCTCACGCGCCGTTGTCACCCCTTCTGCAACGTGGCCAAGCTCACGCAGGATACCTTCCAGACTTTCACCTCCGGCCAGCTTGAGGCCGACCCGGCGGTTGCGCGAGAGATCGCCGGTACAGGTCAGGATGAGGTCACCCATACCCGACAGGCCCATGAAGGTGTCCTGCCGTCCGCCCAGACGCAGGCCCAGACGTGAGACTTCGGCCAGACCCCGAGTAATCAGGGCCGCCCGTGCGTTGAGGCCAAAACCAAGCCCATCGGAGATGCCGGCTGCGATGGCGATGACGTTCTTCACTGCACCACCGACTTCGACGCCGACCAGATCGTGACTGGAATAGAGGCGCATCCGGGCGCGATGCAGGTCTTGTGCGGCTTGCCGGGCGAACACGGCATTGTGCGAGGCTACCGTCAGGGCAACCGGCTGACCGGCCGCGACTTCCTGGGCAAAACTGGGGCCGGACAGGGCCGCCACGTCGGCATGTTCCGGCCATTCTTCGGCCAAGACTTCGTGCGGCAGCTTCATGGTGCCGGTCTCGAAGCCCTTGCACAGCCAGATCAGCGGGGCGTCGACCCTGGCCAGACGAAGCTGGCGCAGAAGGTCACGGAATCCGGAGGTCGGCACGGCGGCGATCAGATAATCGGCAGCCTGGATCGCGTCTGTCAGGGAGGCGGTCACGCTTAATCCGGTGAGCGAAAATCCGGGCAGATAGCGGTCATTCACGCCGTCCCGGACCATACGCTGTGCATGCTCCGGATTACGTGTCCAGAGCCACACTTCGGCGCCATCAGCCAGATGAACGGCCAGGGCGGTGCCCCAGGCGCCCGCTCCAAGTACCGCGATTTTCATGAAGCTGCGCTCAGTGTGTCGTTTGTTCCGGCTGAACCTGGGCTTGGGCGCGTTGCTGGAGGTACAGGGCCTCGAAATTGACCGGCTGGAGATACAGCGCGGGGAAACCGGCGCGGGTCACGGCTTCAGAAACCGTTTCACGCAGGTAGGGGAACAGGATGTTCGGGCAACCGATTGCCAGCATCGGCTCCATCGCTTCAGCGGGCACATTCTCGGCGCGGAAGATGCCCGCCTGATGGGCTTCGATCAGGAAGGCGGTCTTGTCGCCGACCTTGGCATTGACCACGGCCGTCAGGACAGTCTGGTAAACGCCTTCGCCAATCGCTTCGCTCTGGTTGCGGAGTTGCACGTCGATCTGCGGCGCGGCCTGTTCCAGAAAGATTTGCGGGGCGTTGGGCACTTCGATCGACTGGTCTTTCAGGTAAATCTTTTCGATGTTGAAGACAACGCCTGTGGCTTGCTGCTCTTGATCGCTCATTTGAGTTTCCAGGTTAAGGGATGGGAAAAGTGAACAATTATAGCCGCTTCATGTGACCGATTTTGTGGCTTACAGATGCGGACGCAGCCAGGCTGCCAGTTGTGGTCCGGGCAGTGCGCCTGACACCCGATCCAATTCCCGACCTGCCTTGAACAGGGCCAGGGTGGGGATGCTGCGAATGTTGTGCCGGCCGGCCAAGCCTTGCTCGGCCTCGGTGTTGACCTTCACGAAGCGCACCTTGCCGGCATATTGAGCCGCCATCTGGGCAAAGGTGGGGGCGAACTGCTTGCACGGGCCGCACCAGGGCGCCCAGAAATCGACCAGGATGGGCAAGCCGTCGCGCGACAGGAATCGGTCGAAATTGGCAGCGGTCAGTTCAATCGGGGCAGCAGGCAGTACGAGATTGCCGCATTTGCCGCATTTCGGATGATCGCCGAGCCGTTCGGCGGGTACGCGGTTGATGGCCCCGCAGTGGGGACAGACCAGTTCCATGATGAACTCCTGAAAATCGTATCAGGAGTGAGATGGCGCCGAAGCGCCGGATTTCAAGCCGCGAGCAGGGGATCCAGTTCGCCGCCGGCATCGAGGGCCGACAGGTCATCGAAACCGCCAACGTGGTGGTCGCCGATGAAGATCTGCGGCACGGTACGGCGACCAGTGATCTCGATCATCGTGTCGCGTTGCCCCGGGTCCATATCGATTCGGATCTTCTCGATCTCGGTCACGCCCTTCTTGTTGAGCAGGCGCTCAGCCATCTGGCAGTAGGGGCAGACGGCGGTGCAGTACATCTTCACGTGAGGCATATCATTTCTCCTTGGGGAAGCCGGCCTGTTCCCAGGCCATGATGCCGCCGGCCAGGTTGTGCACATTCTCGAAGCCTGCCTTGCGCAGCATGCCGCAGGCATGACCGGAGCGGCTGCCGCTGCGGCAGACCGCGACGATGGGCTTGTCCTTGTACTTGTCCAGTTCTGACAGACGCTTGCCCAGCTGACCAAGCGGGATGTGCTTGGACTTTGGGATGTGGCCATCGGTGTATTCCGAGTTCTCGCGCACGTCGAGCATCAGGGCGTCGTGATTGAACAGCATCACCGCTTCCTGGGGACCAACCTGTTTTACGCCGGACAGGCGGCCCATCAGGCCACCGCCGATCAGCATGTAGCCGGACACCAGCGTCAGCAGGATCAGCCAGATATTTTGTTGGGCAAAATCCATACCGTAACCTCAATGCAAATCAGAAAGGCAGCAAGTGTACCTTAGCCGCCACAGGAGCCGTTGCCCGACTTGAGGCCGAGCTTCTTGAACAGCAGTTCCGGCGGGCAAAAACCGGTGATACCGGACTGGATCAGATTGAGGCCGATGAAGGCAGTGAACCACAGCCAGGACAGCTTGCTCAGGTCAGCCTGGCCGGTGAAATGGGCGAGAGCAAGGGACAGCAGGATCATGACACCGGCCATGATGCGAATTGCGCGTTCAACTGTCATTGGGACAACTCCTCGTCGTATAGGTTAGGCGGGCTGCAAACGGCGCTGCCACAGGTAATACATCAGGGGGATCACCACCAGCGTGAGCGCCGTGGAGGCGAAGGTACCGAAAATCAGGGACACGGCCAAGCCACCGAACACCGGGTCGGTAATCATGATGGCCGAACCCAGGATGATCGCCAGCGCGGTCAGCAGGATGGGACGGAAACGCACGGCGCCGGCTTCGATGACCGCGGTTTCGAGCTTGTAGCCCTGGGCACGGTAGTCGAGGATGAAGTCGATCAGCAACAGCGAATTACGCACCACGATGCCGGCTAGGGCGATAACGCCGATCATCGACGTGGCGGTAAAGGCCTGGCCGGTCACCCAGTGGCCCGGGAACACGCCGACCAGGGTCAGCGGGATCGCCCCCATGACGATGAAGGGCAACCCGAAGGACTTGTAGTAGCCGACCAGTACCAGGTAGATCAGGATGATGGCGACGATGAAGGCAGAACCCAGATCGCGGAACACGTCCAGGGTCAGGCGCATTTCACCGCCCCAGAGCAGGGTGTTGTCGACCACGTCCTTCGGGCTGGCCTGGACGAAGCCCAGGTTACCGGTGGTGAAGGTCACGCCATTGGGCAGCTTCTGGCCATCCAGCATCTTGTCCATGGCCAGCACGGCATAGACCGGACTGGACTTGAGCAGCTCGCCGCCGACCATGACGAACGGGTGCTGGTCGCGGTCGTAGATCGGCTTGGCCGAGGTCACCTTTTTCACCGTGGCTATCGCCGACAGCGGTACCTGTTTGCCCTGCGGGTTGGCGATGCGCAGGCTGAGCAGAGTTTCCGGCGTTGCGCGCAGTTCGCTGGGCAGGCGCACCTTGATATCCACCGGCTCCCGTGCATCGTTCACGTGCAGTGTGCCAATGGAAAAACCGGAGACATAGTTGCGCAGCAGTTCGGCGACCTGACCTGGCGCCACTCCGGAGAGCAGGGCCTTCTCGGTGTCCACCTGGACCTCAAAGCTTTCGGCGTTGGCGGTGACCGAATCATCGGCGTTGATCATGCCGTAGATGCCCTGGAAATCCTTGTCGACAAAGGCGGCCGCCTCGCGCAGCTTGTTGTAGTCCGGGCCGTACAGTTCGGCCAGGATCTGGGCCTGCACCGGCGGACCGGGCGGCGTCTCATAGAGCTTGATCTTGGCCGTGGGGAAATGCTTGCGCACGGCCATCAACTGCGCGTCCAGTTCATTCGCGATCTGATGGGATGTGGTGCTGCGTTCGTGCTTGTTAACGAAGTTGACCCGGATCTGGGCCAGATTCTGGCCTTTCTTGATCAGGTCGCCTCGGACCAGCGCGGCAAAATCGATCGGCGCAGTCATGCCGAGGAAGGTCTGATAGTTGGTCACATAGGGATACTTGCCCAGAATCCGGCCCACATCGCGTGCCACCTGGTCGGTGGCCGCCAGGGCCGTGCCGGCCGGCATGTCGACTTCGAGCAACATGGTGTTGGTGTTGTCGTTGGGCAGCATCTTCAATTCAACGCCCATCATGGACAGTGGCCCGTTCAGGCCCGAGGGGCGGATGAACTGCCAGGCCGGCATCAGCATCGCACCGAGCAGCAGCAGCAGCACGATCAGGAAGGTCAGGTTGCGTTTGGCCGGAGACTCGATCAACGGCGTCAGGACAGCCACGTAAAAGCGGTGCAGCGGGTCATGCGAGGAGGCACCTTCTTCTTCCAGGCTGGGCTTGCGCTCGGCATCCTCGCGCGCGGCCTTCTTGGCCAGCCACATGTTGGCGGCCCAGGGTACGACCATGTAGGCGATGATGATGGATGCGATCATGGCGACCGGCACATTGAACGGGATCGGACCCATGAAGGGGCCCATCATGCCAGTCACGAAGGCCATGGGAATGAAGGCCAGGATCACCGCGATGGTGGCGACGTTGGTCGGATTGCCGATCTCGTTGGTGGCACAGACTACGGTGTAGCCAAAGTCCTTGATGTTGCCTCGATGCAGGTGACGGTGGATGTTCTCGATCACCACGATGGCCGCGTCGACCAGCAGGCCGAGCGACAGGATCAACGCAAACAGGGTGATCCGGTTGATGGTCTGGCCGAAGGCCAGTCCGACCGCCAGCACCACGAACAGGATCAGCGGCACGGTCAGGGTCACGATACCGGCCTCACGCCAGCCGAGGAAGAACACCAGGATGACCACCACCGATCCGATGGCGATGCCCAGGTGCGAGACCAGTTCGTTCACCGCTTCGTTGGCCTTCTCGCCATCGTCACGGGTGACGGCGACGTCAATGCCGGCCGGAATGGCCTGTTTCTTGAGTTCGTTCAGCTTGTCCAGCACCGCATTGGCGACCACCACGGCATTGGTGCCGGCCTTCTTGGCAATAGCCAGGGTCACCGCCGGGTTCTCGCCGCCAACGGTTTTACCGGAAGCGGTCCCCCAGGCGAAACGCGTGGTTTCATCGACCTCGGCGGGACCGTCCTCGATCCGGGACACGTCCTTCAGATACACCGGCCGCCCGGCCTGGGATACGCCCACGACAATCTTGCCGACATCGTCGGCCGATCCCAGAAAGCCCGACAAACGCAGCTGGCGGGCCTGGTTGTCCTGCACCAGATCGCCCAAAGGCGCAGACACATTGCTGCCGCGCAGCATCTTGTCGACCTGGCTGAGTGTCAGCCCAGCCGCGTCCAGCCTCTGAGCATCGAGCCAGACATTCACGGACCGCATCCGGCCGCCCACGACCTGGGTGAACGACACGCCAGGCACGTTGCGCAATTGTTCCAGCAAACGATCAGCCACTTCGCGTAGCTTGAGGTCATCGTAGATCGACGAGTTCAGCGTCAGCGTCATGATCGGCACGTCATCGACGTTGATCGGCTTGACCAGCGGGTCCATGGCACCCTGAGGTAGCCGGTCGATGTTCTGCATCAGCTGGTTGTAGAGCTTGACCAGGCTGTCTTCCTGATTCTGGCCGACCTTGAACTGGATGGTCACTACACCGACGTCATTGGTGGCGTAGCCGAAGGTATGGTCGACACCGGACTGGGCGTTCATGATCGCTTCCAGCGGCTTGACGATGAGGTTTTCCACCTCGGCCGGCGACGCGCCCGGCTTGGCGACGATGATATTGGCCGCCGGCACCACGATCTGGGGGTTGTATTCGCGCGGCGTGACCATCAGCGCCAACATGCCGGTCAGCGATACGGCGATGATGGTCAGCAGGGTCAGCTTCGAGGTCAGGAAGGTCCGGGCCAGCTTGCCCGCGATATTTGCCGGGCTGTCGTTGATGACATCGCTCATTGCTTATCCCCGAACCAGGTCGCCGTTGCTGACGGCCGCCGCGTTGCGGGTCACCACCCGGTCACCGGCTGACAGGCCGGACAGTATCTCGACCTGGCCATTGTCGGTCGAACCGGTGCGCACCATCCGATACTCCGCCGCACCCTTGTCGTCGAGCACGAACACGCCGGTTATGCCGGCCCGGTTGAGCACGGCCTCCTGAGGCACCTTCAGCACGGTCTGCTGACCGGTCGGAAACAGCACCCGGGCAAAAGCGCCGCTACGCAGATTGGGGGCGCTGGCATCCAGCTTTACCAGATGGCTATGCGTGGTCGGATCGGCCGCCGGAGACAGGCGGGAAACCGTGGCGACCACTGGCTGGGCCTGGCCATCGACCTCAACCTTGATCCGGGCGCCCAGCTTCAGGCCGGAATAGATCTCTTCAGGAACGGCCGTCTGAACCTGCAGATGGGACTGGTTTTCGACCAGAAGGATAGGATGGCCAGGGGCAGCGATGTCACCCTGATTGGCGAACTTCTGCACCACGACGCCATTGATGGGTGAGCTCACCACGGCATAGCGCATCTGGCCATTGGCAGTCTGCAGACCCGCCTTGGCCTGCGCGGCGCGGGAGACGGCGATGTCATAGCCGAGCTTCATCTTCTCGTATTGCTGACGGGTCACCACCTCATCCTTGTACAGGGCGCTGAACCGATCGTAGTCGGCCTTGGCATCCTGCATGGCCTTTTCGGCCTGATCCAGACCCAGGCGGGCCTGGGTCACGCCACCTTCGATATCCATCGGATCGATGGTAAACAGGCGCTGACCAGCCTTCACCGTCTCCCCCTCGGTCACGGCGATATCCTTGATGTAGCCCATCAACCGCGAGGCCACCTGGACCGATTCCTGAGCCACGATCGTGCCCGGCATGGCGCTCAGCACCGCGCTTTGCGAGGGCAGCAGGGTGACAACCCCTGCCTGCACCGTATGCTGAGCCACCGCCGGGGCAGCCTTGTCCTGACCTCCGCCACAGCCTGTCAAGCCCGCCGAAGCAGTAAAGGCCAGCGCCATGGCAAATACGAAGGGATTCAGCTTGTTCATCGGTACATTCCTTACAATTTATCGGCGTCGAGCACGCCTACGGCGAGTTTCAGTTCGGCGCGTTGTACGGCCTGATCGTAATTGGCGGCCACCAGATCGGCCCGGGCCTTGTCCAGTTGTGCCTGGGCGGCAAGCAATTCAATCATCGTGCCCAGGCCATTTTCATAACGTTTCTTGACCAGCCGCTGGGCCTCGGTTGCCTCTTCGAGTGCGAGTTTTCGGGCATTGGCCTTGTCTTCGGCTTCCAGTGCCTGCCGCTTGGCGTCGCCGACCTTGTAGGCGATGCCGTTGCTGGCCTGGTCAAGCTTGGCACTTGCTTCCATGCGTTGCGCTTCAGCCCGGTCCACGGCCCCCTGGCTACCGCCACCGTCAAACGCGGTCCAGGTCAGCACCCCCGCCGCCGTGTATGAAGACGCGTCCGAATTCAACGTCTTGCCGTTCCAGTCCTGACGCAACATGACGTTGAATTGCGGCCGCTTGCTGGCGCGGGCCGCCGCCGCCGCCGCGCTGGCACCATCCGCTTGGCTGCGCAGGGCTTGCAAACCCTGGTGATTGGCCAATGCCTCCTTGCGCAAGGTGTCCACATCGCCATCCAGCATTGCCGGCATGACCGGTTCACCGACATCAAGCGGCTCGGACAGAGGCTTGCCGAGCAACAAGTGCAGCTGGTCGAGCGCGGAGGCTTCGGCGTTACGGGCCGTAATCAGTTTCAGCTTCACGTCCTCGAGATTGACTTTAGCCGTCAGCAGGTCGCTTTTGACCGCCATGCCCTGCTTCAGAAGCTGGTTGGAAATGCGGACATACTCTTCTGCTGCCGCCTGACCTTCCTGGGCAACCTGAACGTAGGCCCGCGCGGCATGCACACCTTGATACGCCTTGAGCACATTTTCGGTCAGCTGCTGCCGAGCCACCTGGTCACCGGCCTGAGCGGCCTTGACGAAGGATTGAGCCTGTTTGACATAATCGCCCACCATGCCGCCGTTGTAGACCGGAATCAGCAACTCGATGCGCGGGTTGAAATTGGTCACATTCCCGGGATAGTTGAGATCGTGAGGCGCGACGCTGAAGATATTCGGGTTGCTCGAATTGAAATCACGGAAACCGAAATCACCGAATGTGGCCTCACGCTGGCCCAACTTGATGCCAAATGCATTCATCGCGTCATTGGTCCGCGTAGCGGTCAGCGATAGATTCAATTTGGGCCAGTAATTGCCCCGGGCCTGACGCACGGCAGCTTCTGCCTGTTGTATCTGGGCCTGTGCCACTGTCATGTCTGGGTTCTGTGCCAGCGCGATGCTGACACACTGTTTGAAATCCAGGGTTTCTGACCAAGCGCTTGATGCGGCCGCGGCGAGCGCAACAACCAGAGCGGCTCGACGCAACTGAAAAGACACCATAATCCATGCTCCTTGCTGAAAGGCGACCTCCCGGCCACCCGCAAGGGCCAGGAATATTAGCGGACGCTAATATTACACATCAGAAAAACTTATGTAAATATAAGTCTGATTCAACAATGTTCAAGCACTGCCTATTTCGTAAAACCGCAAAACACATCGCGCATGATGCTGATCAGCTGCAAGGTGCGACTATCCGCTACACGATAGAAGACCCGGTTGGCATCCTTGCGGGTACGCAGGACGCCTTTGTCGCGCAGGATGGCCAAGTGCTGGGAAATATTGCTCTGGGACGTTCCCACATTGTCCACAATACCCTGAACACTTACTTCGTTATCGCCCAGAACGCAAAGTATCTTGAGCCGGAGCGGATGCGACATGGCCTTCAAGGCGCGCGAGGCCTGCTCGATGTGTTCGTCTTTCTCGATGAGTTCCGTAATGGACTCCATGTTCATGATCAAATTTCTCCAAATCCAGCTACAAAGCAGATGCGACGGATTCTGAACGCACCCGCAGTTTTTGTGTCGTATTCAAATATACTAAAATACTGGCCGTGAAATGATTTTTTTTATGCGATAAAATCTGCTAATGCCACCAAATGTCCTGCCTGCCCTACTAATCATCCTTGACGGCTTCGGTTACAGCGAAGAAGCAGCGAACAATGCTATCGCCGCCGCGAACAAGCCAAACTGGGACAAACTCTGGGCCAGCAATCCACATACGTTCATCCATGCCTCGGAAGCGGCGGTCGGGCTGCCTAGGGGACAGATGGGCAATTCCGAAGTCGGTCACCTGAATATCGGGGCCGGTCGCGTCGTCTATCAGGAGTTCACGCGGATCGATCTCTCCATCGAGTCAGGTCACTTCTTTGAAAACTACGGCCTACTCGAGGTCATCGAGAAGGTCAGGGCCAATAATTCGACACTGCACATTTTCGGTCTTCTGTCGGACGGCGGGGTGCACAGCCATGAAGGACATATCCACGCACTCATAGACATGGCCGTGGGCTCCGGGCTGGAAAAGATTTCAGTGCATGCATTCCTGGATGGCCGCGACACGCCACCAAAGTGCGCCGATGTGTATTTGAGACGTCTGCAAGAAAAACTTGACGCGCTGGGTGTCGGCCGCATTGCAACCATCTCC
>JARLJM010000105.1 GCA_031291185.1 Parasulfuritortus sp.
CGACCCCGATCAGGTGACCCGCGCGGTCCTGTGCAGTGGCCGGGTCTATTACGACCTGCTGGCTCATCGCCGGGAACGGAATCTGTCACACATAGCCCTGATCCGGGTGGAACAGCTCTACCCGTTCCCGGATCAGGAACTGGCCGCCGAACTGGCGCGCTATCCTCATCTTGCCGAATATGTCTGGGCCCAGGACGAGCCGCAGAACCAGGGGCCGTGGCGTTTTATGGCCTGGCAGCTGCACCAGCTCACCGGAGGCAAGCACGTCCGTTATGCCGGTCGCCCTGAATCCGCCTCGCCGGCAACCGGTTTCCACGACCTGCACAAGGCTCAACTGGCTGCCCTGCTCGACGCAGCACTGAATTAACCAAGAGAACAATCCAACATGTGGTTCCGCAATCTGCAGCTTTATCGTTTGTCCCCTGATTACAAACTTGACCTGGATGACCTCGCCAAGCGCCTTGCCAAACAGCCCTTGACTCCGTGCGGAGGACTGGACCGGATGCGGCTCGGCTGGCTGCCGGTCCGGGGCGAAGATGACTATGTCTATGAACAATCTGGCCAGTACCTCATTGCCATGGGCATCGAGGACAAGCTGCTGCCGGCCTCGGTGGTCAGGCAGGTGGCCGACGAAAAGGCCGCCGAGATCGAAGCGAAGGAGGGCTATCGGCCGGGTTCCAAGCGGCGCAAGGAAATCCGCGAGCAGGTCGAGGACGAACTGCTGCCGCGCGCCTTCACCAAACGGACCACGGTCCACGCCTGGATCGACCCGACGGACGGCTGGCTGGCGGTGGATGCATCGAGTGCGGGCAAGGCCGAGGCGCTGCTCAAGCTGCTCGGCGATTGCGTGCCGGACCTGCCGCTCAAGTTGCTGCATACCCAGCTTTCGCCAAGTGTGGCGATGACCGCCTGGCTGGCCGAGGGCGAAGGTCCGGCCGGTTTCAGCATCGACCGCGACTGCGAATTGCGTCTGCCCGGAGAGGATCGCGCCACGGTGCGCTATGTTCGCCATGCCCTGGACGGCGAGGAGATCGGCGAGCACATCGCCGCCGGCAAGCAGGCAACCCGGTTGGGCCTGACCTGGGCCGACCGGATCAGCTTCGTCCTGACCGAGAAGCTGGAGGTCAAACGGCTGCAGTTCCTCGACATCCTGAAGGAACAGAGCGAGCAGGCCGAGGATGCCGAGGCCATGTTCCAGATCGAATTCGCCCTCATGACCGGGGAGATGGCGCGCCTCCTGGACGACCTGCTCCAAGCGTTGGGCGGAGAAGA
>JARLJM010000106.1 GCA_031291185.1 Parasulfuritortus sp.
CGAGCGCCATTGCCGTCGTCCCACCTTGATACGCACGGCGACGGTCTCGGGACACTCGAAGATGGCGGGCAGTTTATCCACCAGACCTTGATAGAGACTGTCGTCCGACATGTCGGTCCGATGCAGCATGGATAGCAGGTCATGCAACCCGTTCAATTCCTTGCTGCGTTCACTCAGTTGACGGTGCTCGGTCCGGTTCATGGCCGTGAACACGACGCCTTCGCTCAAATCGTCCTGATTCAGGGGCGCCAGGGTCAGCAGGATATTGAGCACATGACCGCTCTTGCACAGCCAGCGCGTCTCCAGCGAATTGCCGCCTCGGCGAGCGACATGTTCCCAACTCGACGCTTCGTAATCGGCCTCGCTGGGGTAGATCATCCGGCTGTTCCGGCCGATCAGGTCGGCTCGCTCATAGCCGGTCATCTCCAGCATTGCATCGTTGACCCAGGTAAATATCCGGTCCCGGGTCAGGCCAATTCCGACCGGGGCGGTACGCAGGATGCTGTCCACCGTTTCCCGGCTGTTTTGCAGTTCTTCCCTGGCCGCACGCAAGGCCATTTCGGCGCGGCGCCGGCTGGTGATATCCTGCATCACGCCGACCATGCGCAACGCGCGCCCGTTATCGTCCCGGTAAACCCGCCCCTTCTCCGCCATCCAGCGGATGTTGCCATCCGGCCAGACGATGCGATGTTCGATCTCGTAGGGAACATCGTTCTCCACCGCCACATCGACCGAACGTTGAACGTACTCCCGATCCTCCGGATGGACGCATTGCATGAAGGCGTCATAACTGCCGCCGAATTCGCCCTGCGCAAAGCCGAACAGGGGCTCGATCTGGCTGGACCATTCCATGGTGCCGGACAGGATGTCCCAATCCCATGACCCCTGACCGGCTGCCTGCTGCGCCAGTTCATAGCGTTGTTCGCTGCGCTTCAGGGCCAGCATGGCGCGACGGGTAGACGTGATGTCGACCAAATTGATGATCACCCCCGCCCGTACATTGTTGCTGGACTGGTAAGGTGTCAGCTGCATGTGGAAGGCGTTCCCGTCCAGCGTGTCCACCTCCTCCTCATGATCCTTGCCCGTCTCCATTACCAGCCGGGCCTTGTCGACCAGGTCGTTCAGCATCAGCTGATGATTGATATGCTCCAGCGGACGGCTCAGGTCGCTGGACATGATGCGGAAGATGCGGGTGATCGGCGGCGTGAAACGACGTACGCGCAAGCGCTCGTCGAGGAACATGGTGGCCACGTGGCTGCTGGTCAGCAGGTTGTCCAGATCGCCGGTCAGGTCGGTCAGCTCGCTGATCTTGCTCTGGTACTCGGCATTGACCGTGTACAGCTCCTCGTTGACCGACTGGAGTTCTTCGTTGGTGGATTGCAGTTCCTCGTTGCTGGCCAGCAGTTCCTCGTTGGTCGCCTGCAACTCCTCGTTGGAGGTTTCCAGTTCTTCCACCGTGGCTTGCAGGTTCTCGCGGGTGAACTGCAATTCCTGTTCCAGATCCTGGATACGTTGCTCCGCCTCCCGGTCCAGGTCATAGGTGGCGGTGGACCGATGCGGCGTCTCGCCGGCCAGCGGCGACGGCTCGATCAGGATGGCCGCCAGGGGCTCCTGGCCCTTCTTCTCGGGCAACGGCCGGATATGCATCTGGACCAGATCGGTACTGTCGTCCCGACGCACATGGATATTGGAATAGACCAGTTCCTTGCGGTCCTTGAAGGCCTTCTGCAAACCGGTGGCGACCGGAATGGCCAGGTCCTTGTGCGCCATCTTGGTGACATCGTTGGTCAGCTTGCCCGAGGGCAGGCGGAAATAGCCTTCGCTGTCGCCGACCAGATGGATCAGTTCCATCGCCTCGTTCACCACCAGGGTGAGCGGCACATAATCGCCCAGCAGACCGCGTACCAGTCGGTCGAGCACCCGCTCTTCCTCGTTGCCGCGCAGATGCGCCTGACTCAGGTTGAGCATGCGCGGGCGCATCATGCGGCTGGTCGCGTCGAACGGTGCCAGCGGCTCGCCCCGCATCAGGTTGCGCCGGCCCCGTGTCCGGAACAGCTTGTACTTCTGGTGCAGATTCTCGAACTGGTCACTGGCATCGCCGGTGGTCTCGCTGGTGCCCAGCACCAGAATGCCGTTGTCGTTGATGGAGAAGCTGAACAGGTCCATGGCCTTCTTCTGCAATACCGGCTGCAGATAGATCAGCAGGTTGCGGCACGACACCAGGTCGATGTTGGTGAAGGGCGGATCCTTGATCAGATTGTGCTGGGCGAACACCACCATCTCGCGGATATTGCGGGCGATGTGGTAGCGGTCATCCTTGCGATTGAAATACTTGGCCAGCAGATTGGGCGCCAGGTCGGCGGCGATGCTTTCCGGGTAGACGCCATTGCCGGCCGTCTGCACCGCTTCGCGGTCGACATCGGTGGCGAAGACCTTGACGTCGCACATCTTGCCCATGCTTTCCATCACCTCCCGGCACATGATCGCCAGCGAGTAGGCCTCCTCGCCGGTCGAGCAGCCGGCGCTCCACAGACGCACCTCGCGGCCTTCCTTGCTGGCGAACAGGTCGGGCAGGACATGATCCGCCAGGTAGTCCCAGACTTCCTTGTCCCGGAAGAAGTTGGTCACGCCGATCAGCAGTTCCTGATACAGGGTCGTCACTTCGTTGGGATAGCGTTCCAGATACTTCACGTAATCGCGCAGGTCGTTGATCTGCTTGATGCTCATCCGGCGGCCGATGCGGCGCACCACGGTGGACGGCTTGTAATAGGTGAAGTCGACCTTGCTGCGCTCACGCAGCAGGGCAAAGATGCGGGTCATGCCGTCCTCATCGGACAGCATGGTGTCGGGAATGTCAGACTTGGCTGCGTAGGGATGCTTGACGAAGGACAGCAGCTGCTGGGGCATCTCGGCCGGCTGCATGATGAAATCGACCAGCCCGGTGGCGATGGCGCTCTTGGGCATGCCGTCGAACTTGGCGCTTTCCTCGTCCTGGACCATGACCATGCCGCCGGCTTCCTTGATCGCGCGCAGACCGCGCGTACCGTCGGAGCCGGTCCCGGACAGGATGATGGAAATGGTCTTCTCGCCCTGATCTTCAGCCAGGGAACGCATGAAGAAATCGATGGGCAGATTGATGCCCCGGTTATGCTCCTGCTCTGACAGCAGCAGCTTGCCGTGAAAGATGCTGAGGTTTTTCTTGGGCGGAATCAGGTAGACGTGATTGGCCTGGACCCGCATCCCTTCCTCGGCCCGATGCATCGGCATCTCGGTATGCTTGGCCAGCAACTCGGCCATCATGCTTTTGTAATCGGGAGACAGGTGCTGGACTACGACGAATGCCAGTCCGGAATCGGATGGCATATTCTTGAAAAACATCTCGATCGCTTCAAGACCGCCCGCAGAAGCACCAATGCCTACATAATAGCTGGGTGGGGTGGACATTAATCACTCTTATGGGAAAAGCCCCTAGTACGTACTAGGTTACTCCATTTCTGGTTTTATACACAATGACGCTCATTGACTTGGAACGCATCCTGCAATCGCAAGGTTTTGGCAACCGCAAGGCCTGCCGGGCAATGATTCGCCATGGCCGGGTGGTGGCGGGTGGCGCGACCTGCGAGGACCCCTTCGCCAAATTCGCCCCGGATGGCCTGGCATTCGAGGTCGACGGCGAGACCTGGCTGTATCAGGAACACGCCTACCTGATGCTGAACAAACCGGCCGGCTTCGAGTGCTCCCGCTCGCCCATCCATCACACCGGCGTGCTCGATCTGCTGCCGGAACCGCTGCGCAATCGCGGTGTACAACCGGTCGGCCGACTGGACGAAGACACGACCGGGCTGTTGTTGTTCTCGGACGACGGCCAGTTCATCCACCGCATGATCTCGCCCAGGCACAAGGTGGCCAAGGTTTACGAAGTGACCGCCAAGCACCCGGTCGGCGACGAACAGATCGCTGCCCTGCTGGCCGGCGTCCAGTTGCACGACGAACCCTCGCCGATTGCCGCCGCAGCCTGCGAACGGGTGTCCGAATGCGTCATCCACCTCACCCTGACCGAGGGCAAATATCACCAGGTCAAACGCATGCTGGGTGCGGCCGGAAACCGGGTCGAGGCCTTGAAGCGCATTGCCATCGGCGGCCTGAAACTGCCTGACTATCTGCCCGAGCGCGGCTGGCGCTGGTTGGACAAGGCGGAGCTGGACAAGGTCTGAACGCGGCTCAGGCCCGTTCATCCATATGGGTCGGCAGTCGTTCGTCGGGCAGTTCGTGCCGGCGCCGCTCCTCGCCGCTACGCGTATCGAGCAGGACGGGGATATGCTGGATACGGCGGCACATCATGCGCCGGTCTTCGCCGGCATACGGCTGCACTTCATGGGAAGCCGCGGGCGCTACCGTGTCCACCTGATGCGGGTGATGGAATTGCCCTCCTCCTTCATCCAGCACGTCCTGAAAGCCGGGCACTACCTTTCGAGTCGGACTGATCGGCGACTTGGGGGTGATCTCGGTGCGGTCAGTGACCGGCGCCAGTGGCGGTAATTTGCTGTCGGGGAAATGCATCGCGTCTGCCCTGTAGTCCCTAGCTTCAGACTATAAACCACTTTCCGGCTGCGGCGGCACAGCGCGAAATGGTCGTTACGCGGCCGCGTCCACCGCCATCAGACGAGGCTGGCCGATATAGCGCTGGAACGCCTCCGGCTCCAGCGCCCGGCTGTACAGGAAGCCCTGCACGCTGTCGCAGCCATGCGCCGACAGGAAGGCACGCTGCGCGGTGGTTTCCACGCCCTCGGCCAGCACCTTGAGTTGCAGGGTATGGGCCATGGCCAGGATGGCCTTGGCGATGCCGCAGTCGTGCGCCTGTTCCGGTATGCCGTCGATGAAGCTCTTGTCGATCTTGAGCTTGTCGATGGGCAGGCGCTTGAGGTAGCTCAGTGAGGAATAGCCGGTGCCGAAATCATCGATGGCGAGGCTGATGCCCATGGCACGGAGTTCTTCCAGAACCGGGATGTGGCGCGCGGGATCGCCCATGATGAAGCTCTCGGTCAGTTCAAGCTCCAGGTGCATGGGGCTGAGACCAGTATCTTCCAGTGCACTCCTGACCATGACCACGATGTTGCTGCGCTGCATCTGGGCGCCGGACACATTGACCGCGATCCGCTTCAGGGGCAGCCCCATGTCGAGCCAGGCGCGCATCTGGCGGCAGGACTCGCGCAGGGTCCATTCGCCCAGTGAGACGATGAGCCAGCTTTCCTCGGCCAGGGGGATGAATTTGTCCGGCGCCACGCGGGTATCGCCCCGCTGCCAGCGCACCAGGGCCTCGGCACCGATGATGGCGTTGCTGGCCAGATCGATCTGCGGCTGGTAGTGCATGACCAGTTCGCCCCGTTCGATGGCCCCGCGCAGGTCATTTTCCAGCGCCATCCGTTCCATGGCCTGGCTGGTCAGGTCTGCGGTGTAGAACTGGTAGTTGTTGCGCCCCTGGTTCTTGGCCCGGTACATCGCGGCATCGGCATTGGCCAGCAGGCTGACGATATCCTCGCCGTCCTGCGGGTAGAGACTGATGCCGATGCTGGCATCGACGTGCAATTCATGCTGGTCGATCCGGACCGCCTCGTGCAGCGAATGCAGCAGGCCCAGCGCGACTGCGACGGCATCTTCCGGGACCGTCATGCCGGGCACGAACACCGTGAACTCGTCACCGCCCTGACGCGCCAGGAATCCGGTTTCGCCAACCACACTGGAAAAGCGCCTCGCCACATCACGCAGCACCCGGTCGCCGACAGGGTGCCCCAGGCTGTCGTTGATCTGCTTGAACCGGTCCAGATCGATGAACATCAGGGCAGCCTGCCCGCGCACCCGCCGGGCATTCGCCAGTTCAAGCTCGCAGCGCCGGGTAAACGAAAGCCGGTTGGGCAAGTCGGTCAGGTAGTCGTAATGGGCCAGATGCTGAATCCGGGCCTCGTTCTGCTTGCGCGAGGTCACGTCGTCGAAGGCCGCGATCACGTAATGGATCAGGTTGTCGGGGCCCGACACCGGCGAGAGCCAAACCTGCAACGGGACGCGCGAGCCGTCGCGGTCGATTTCCACGTCGTCGGCGCCGACCGCCTCGCCGTGGAAGGCCCGTTCGAAAAAGCTGGCGGGATAGTGGCTATCGGTTCCGGAGCGGAAAAAACGCAACGCGGCGCCCAGATTGGCAATCGCCACACTGATGCTGATCTTGCGCCCGAGCAGCGTCTGGGCCATGCGATTGGCGTAGCGACTGCTGCCATCGTTGTTGAAGATGATCACGCCCAGAGGCATCGCGTCGATCGACTCGGTCAACTCCTGTTCACGATCCCGGATCGAGTTGATGTTGGAACGCATGCCCAGGCTCATCTCGTTGAGAGCGCGCCCCAGGATGGCCAGTTCGCCCTGGCCGCCGACCTGCAAGGTAGCGCCGTAATCACCGAACCCCAACCGGCGGGCGTGCCCCGCCAGCTGCACGATGGGCTGGGTGACCAGCCGGTTCAGGACCAGCACCAGGACCAGCATGACCACCAGTCCCAGCGCCCAGAGCGGCACAAGCTTGTCTAACAGATCCCGCCAGAAGGCCTGGTAGAGCGGCGAAACATCCTGAGCAACGAACAGCACATCGTTGCCTGCAGGCAGGCTGATCAGCTGATAGCCGCGTACCTGCCGGCTATCCGGATCGGAACTGACGTCCTGTTTGTCCCGTTTCAGTACGGCATGGAACCGGTTGGGTTCGAACCGGTTCAGCACCTCAGCCGCCGGCTTGCCCTGCCATGCCGGGTCGCTGGCCAGTTTGACCCGGCCACTTGCATCGACCAATGCGGCCGCATTGTCTCCCGGCATCTGGCTGACCGAATCGCGCAGATCCCGTGCGGCATCCTCCTCATTGCCCCGGCCCAGATTTTTCGCGAGGTGCTGACTGAGCGCGGCCGTCGTCTGGCTGCCCAGCGTCATGCCCTGGCTGGCCAGATCCATATAGCGTTCATAGGAGTTGAGCAGGGAGGTCAGCGCCAGCAGAAGGCTGAACAGGCCCATCACCAGTACGGGCAGCCAGAGACGGATCGATACGGAACGTATTTGCATCGGCGGCGCTAAAAATTTTAGAGTGGCTGGCTGGATAATCCTTATCGGATCGCTAAAGAAATAATGGGTCCGGCCGTTATTAGCCCCAATAGTACATAAAAATTGGTTTCATGCCGCTGCCTCTCGACCGCGAGAAAACACAGAAGCTCTCCGAAGAACTGGAGAATGTCATCGCCGCGCATCTGGCCTGGTTCAAGCAATTCAACCGGGTGCTGGTCTGCGGCGGTTCGCCTGCGGACTTTGAAAACTCCCAGGATGCCCACCTGCAGTCCCCTTTCGGGAAATGGTACTACAGCGAGGCACCGCACCCCCTGGCCGATCACATTGCCTTCCAGGAACTGGCCAATGTCCAGCAGGCCCTGCATGTTGCTGCCCGGCAGGCGCTCGACATGGTCGCGCGTGGCCAACGTCCCTCGGCGAAACTGCATGACCAGTACATCGACCTCGCGCTCAAGATCAACAACAAGCTGCGCCACCTGCAACTGGAAATCATCGGCGACCTGCTCTCCACCGACACCCTGACCGGCTGCTACAGCCGGCGCGGCATGATCAGCCGGCTTCAGGCCGAACAGGAGCGGGCCGGACGCATCCAGCGGCCCTGCTGCATCGGCCTGATGGATTTCGATCGCTTCAAGCGGGTCAACGACGAACTGGGCCACCCGGCCGGCGATGCCGTGCTCCGGCAAGGCATGCGTTTCGTCGCCAGCGTGCTGCGCAAGTACGACACGGTTTTCCGCTATGGCGGCGAAGAATTTCTGTTCTGCCTGCCCAGTACGCCGCTCAAAGATGCCGAGCAGGTCATCGAACGCATACGCATGGGGCTGGAATTGTTGCCGATCATGTTGCCGAACAAGCAGAAGCTGCACATCACGGCTTCGTTCGGACTGGCCGAAGTCGCGCAGGGAAAACCCGTCGAAGACGCCATTGCCCTGGCCGATGA
This sequence comes from Parasulfuritortus sp., assembly GCA_031291185.1. Lineage (GTDB taxonomy): Bacteria > Pseudomonadota > Gammaproteobacteria > Burkholderiales > Thiobacillaceae > Parasulfuritortus. The sequence continues at coordinate 8,033 of JARLJM010000106.1, forward strand.
AGCCCTGCTTCAGGCCAAGGCCAACGGTCGCAACCGGGTCGAGCTGTGGCAGCCCGAACCGGTCAGGCCTTGATGGCCGACTCGATTGCCTCGCACAGGGTTTTCAGCACCTTGATCCGGGCGTAATTCTTGTCCTCGGCCTCGACCATGGTCCAGGGCGCACGCTCCGTGCCCGTGCGTTCGATCATGTCGCTGGCGGCCCGGACGTAGTCGTCCCACTTCTCCCGGTTACGCCAGTCGTCCTCGGTGATCTTGAAGCGCTTGAAGGCGATCTGTTCCCGCTCCTTGAACCTGCGCAGTTGTTCTTCCTGACTGATGGTCAACCAGAACTTGACCACGATCACGCCGGAGTCGACCACCTGCTCCTCGAAGTCGTTGATCTCCCGGTAGGCCCGCATCCAGGCCGCCTGGCTGCAGAATCCTTCCACCCGCTCGACCAGCACGCGGCCATACCATGAGCGGTCGAACACGGCCAGCTTGCCGTGGCGCGGCAGGTGCCGCCAGAACCGCCACAGATAGGGCTGGGCCCGTTCTTCCTCGCTCGGTGCGGCAATCGGGATGACATCGTACTGACGGGCATCGAGCGCCGAGGTGATACGCCGGATCGCGCCGCCCTTGCCGGCAGCATCCATGCCCTCGAACACCGCCGCCACCGAACGGTTGCGGAATTTCTTGTGCCGGAACAGCCTAGACAGCTTGCCCTGCCACTTCTCCAGTTCCTTGTCGTAATCCTTGCGGGCGATGGTCCTGGACAGGTCGAGCGTGTCGATGATGCGCAGGTTGTCGATCGGCGTCGGCAGTGGCGCGCCATGCACCCGGCGATGCTGTTCGGGGTTGGCCAGACGCGCCTGCAAGGCCTCCAGCAAATGCTTGGTGACGGTCAGGCTGCGGTAGTTCTCGTCCGCCCCCTCCACCACCAGCCAGGGCACCTCCCCGGTGCTGGTTTCGCGCAGGACGTACTCTGAAACCGCACGAAAATCGTCATAGTGACCAAACCGTTCCCAGTCCTGCTTGGTCGCGCGCCAGCGGGTGAGCGGGTTCTTTTCCAGGTCGGTCATCCGCTTTTTCTGGGCATCCTTGGACAGATGGAACCAGAACTTGAGCACCAGCGCGCCTTCGTTCACCAGCATCCTCTCGAACCGGATGATGCGGGCAACCGCCGCGTCCAGATCGTGATCGGTCCAGTCGCCCATGACCCGCCCGTTGATCGGTGCGTTGTACCAGGAGCCGAAGAAAATGCCTGCCTTGCCCTTGGCCGGCAGGCGGCGCCAGTAGCGCCACATGGGCGGATGCATGGCTTCTTCCTCGGTCGGCACGCCCATGCCGTGGGTCTGGATGTGACGCGGGTCCATCCAGGCATTGAGCAGGTTCACCGTTTCGCTCTTGCCGGCACCATCGACGCCGGAGACCAGGATGATGACCGGAAAATCCGGTTTCTCCATCAGCGCATACTGGGCCTCCAGCAGGGCCTCGCGAACCTTGGGGGCGTCCTTGGCAAAGATTTTCTTGTCGATCTTGTGGCCGAGTTCGGCGGCTTCAAACATGCGGATTCCCCTTGTCGTCGACGGTCAGCGCCAGACTCCTGCCGGCGGCTCGAACCGATCGACCATGCTGACATAATTGGCCCGGCACACCGCGCCGGGCTCGGTCAGGTTACGCTGACTCATGCTGCCCTTCAACTGGGCCACAGACTCGTATTCCCGCTCTTCCATCCAGCGGGTCAGACCGGCCAGGATTTCGAACAATCGACCCGGCCCGTGCTGCAGCAGGCAGGACGCCATGTGCACCACGTCGGCGCCGGCCAGCAGCATCTTGGCCGCATCCTGCCAGGTGTGCACGCCGCCGGTCGCGGCCAGGGTGAGGTTGACCCGGCCATGCAGCACGGACAGCCAGCGCAGGCGCAGCAGGGCCTCATCGGAAGTGGACAGGTGAATCCGGTCCGACATGGACAACGGATCGCTCAGCTCGATGTCCGGCTGATAGAACCGGTTGAACAGCGACACGCCCCTGGCTCCGGCATATTCGAGTTGCTTGACGAAGTGCGGCAGGGACGAGAAGAACGGCGAAAGCTTCATGATGATGGGTAGTTTCACCTCGCCGCGCAGTTCGGTCAGCAGGTCGAAATAGCGCCGCTCGACCGATGCGCCCGACTCGGTCATGTCGGCCGCCACGTGATAGATATTCAGCTCCAGGGCATCGGCACCGGCCGCCTCCAGTTCCCGGCCGAACTCCAGCCAGCCGGACGAAGAAATGCCGTTGAGGCTGGCCACCACCGGAATCTCCAGGCTGCGTTTGAGTTTCGTCAGCTGTTCCAGATAGCGCTCGACCATGCCCTTGAACTCGCCCTGATCGGGCATGAAGCCGTCCGATTCGGCATGGCCCAGCGTGCTGTTGAGCAGGAAGCGGTCAGCCATGGCGTCCTCGGTGCGGACATCCTCCTCAAACAGCGAATACATGACTATGGCCGCTGCGCCTGCGTCTTCCAGCTGCCGGGCCATATCAACGTCGTGCGACAGGGGCGAGGCCGACGGGACCAGCGGGTTCTTCAGTTTCAGACCGACGTAGTCTGTGGAAAGATCGATCATCTCAGTCTCCTGTCTTCGGTTCGTTGGCGAGGCCCGCGGCCATGCCCTGATAGCCGCTGAAACGGCGGGTCACCTCGGCCTGGGCGGCTTCGGCCAGCCTGGCCGCCGTCTCGGGATGGCTGCGCGCCAGCATGGCGAAGCGGGTCTCCGAGTCCATGAAGGTCTTGAGCGGTACGCTGGGCGGCGCCGAATCAAGCCGGAACGGATTGACGCCGCTGGCCTCCATGCGCGGGTCGTAGCGGAACAGCGGCCAATGACCGGTTTTGACCGCCATATCCTGCTGGCGCAGGTTGTAGAGCATGTCCACGCCATGGGCGATGCAGGGACTGTAGGCGATGATCAGGGACGGGCCGGGATAGGCCTCGGCCTCGTGGAACACCTTGAGTGTCTGCACGTCCTTGGCGCCATAGGCGACGTGGGCGACATAGACATGGCCGTAATCCATGGCCAGCTTGCCCAGATCCTTCTTGGCCGTGACCTTGCCGCCGGCCGAGAACTTGGCCACGGCGCCGATCGGCGTCGCCTTCGAGGTCTGGCCGCCGGTGTTGGAATAGACCTCGGTGTCGAGGACCAGGATATTGACGTCGTAGGGCTGGGCCAGGACGTGGTCGAGTCCGCCGTAGCCGATGTCATAGGCCCAGCCGTCGCCGCCGATGATCCAGACGCTGCGCCGGATCAGCCATTCGGCCACAGCGGCCAGTTCGGCGGCACGCGGATGGGTCGAGGTCTTCAGCTTGTCGAGCAGGATGGCGACCCGCTTGCGCTGCTCATGGAGACCGGACTCTTCGCGCTGCTCCGCGGCGACCAGGGCGTCGGCCAGATCGGCGCCGATGCCGTCGGCCATTTCACGGACCAGGGCCTTGGCGTAGTCCATCTGATGGTCGGCCGCCAGACGCATGCCCAGGCCGAATTCGGCGTTGTCCTCGAACAGCGAGTTGGACCAGGCCGGTCCCTGTCCCGCCGCATTGGTGGTGTAGGGCGTGGTCGGCAGATTGCCGCCGTAGATCGAGGAACAGCCGGTGGCGTTGGCGATCAGCATCCGGTCGCCGAACAGTTGGGTAGCCAGCCGGATATACGGCGTCTCGCCACAGCCGGCACAGGCGCCGGAATACTCGAACAGGGAATCGAGCAGCATGGAGCCGGGGATGGTGGTGTGCTTGACCGCGCCCCGGTCGAACTCGGGCTGGGCCAGGAAATACTCCAGGTTGGCGCTTTCCTGATCGCGCAGTTCAGGCGTGATCGGCACCATGTTGACGGCCAGCCGCGAGACGTTGGACTTGTCGTGGATCGGGCAGGCCTCGACGCAGTCGCCGCAACCGGTGCAATCCTCCGCCGCCACCTGATAGCTGATGTGGGTGCCGGGCGGATAGTCCTTGCTCCGGGCCGGCACGTGCTTGAAGCTGGCCGGCGCGTCCGCCAGCGACTCGCCGACGAAGGCCCGGGCGCGGATGGCAGTATGCGGACAGACGAAGACGCACTTGCCGCACTGGGTACACAGATCGGCCTCCCAGACTGGTATGGCCAGAGCGATGTTGCGCTTCTCGTACTTGGCGGTGCCGACCGGGAAGGTGCCGTCGACCGGCATCATCGACACCGGCAGGCTGTCGCCCAGGCCCAGATAGATCGGCAACGTGACATCGCGCACGAAGTCGGGCAGCTTGCTCCTGGCCATGGCATGGCTCAGGGCCGGAATCTCGCCGGCGCCCTCGCCCGCCGGCACGTCGATCTGGCGCAGGTGTTCCAGCGTCTTGTCGATGGCCGTGAAGTTGAGATCGGCCAGCCGCTTGCTCTTGCGGCCATAGGTCTTTTCCACCGCATGCTTGATCGCGTCGATGGCCTGCTCGCGGGGCAGGATGCCGGAGATGGCGAAGAAGCAGGTCTGCATGATGGTGTTGATCCGCCGCCCCATGCCAGCCGCTTCCGCCACCTGGTAGGCGTCGATGGCGAACAGGCGCAGCTTCTTCTTCTGGATCTGCATCTGCATGCGGACTGGCAGGCTGGCCCAGACGTCCGCTGCCGGGGTATTGAGCAGGAACACGCCGCCCGGTGCGGCATGGTCGAGCAGGTCGTAACGCTCGACGAACACGGTCTGGTGACAGGCCACGAACTGGGCCATGTCGGGCTCGACCAGATAGGCGGAGCGGATCTTCTCCGGACCGAAACGCAGGTGGGAGATGGTCACCGCGCCCGACTTCTTGGAGTCGTAGACGAAATAGCCCTGGGCATACAAGTCGGTGGCCTCGCCGATGATCTTGATCGAGTTCTTGTTGGCCGACACGGTGCCGTCCGAACCCAGGCCCCAGAACAGCGCCGACTGGCAGTTGCGCGCGGCATCGGTGCGGAAATCCGGGTCCCAGGCCAGGGACAGGTTGGACACGTCGTCGTTGATGCCGACCGTGAATTCGTTCCGGCCGAATGGCGCAACCAGGCCATCAAACACCGACTTGACCATGCCCGGCGTGAACTCCTTGCTGCCCAGGCCATAACGCCCGCCGATCACGCGCGGCAGGGCGCGTCCGGTCGCGGTCGCCTGAGCCAGGGTGGTCAGCACGTCCTTGTACAGTGGCTCGCCGTCCGCGCCCGGCTCCTTGGTCCGGTCTAGCACCGCGATGGATGTTGCGCTGGCCGGCAAGGCCGCCAGGAAATCCGCCGCCGACCAGGGCCGGTACAACCTGACCTTGAGCAGTCCGACCTTCTCGCCGCGCTCAGTCAGGTGCTGCACGGTTTCCTCGACTGTCTCGGCGCCGGAGCCCATCATCACGATGACCCGCTCCGCGTCAGGCGCGCCGACGTAGTCGAACAACCGGTAACGCCGGCCGGTCAGTTGCTCGAACCGGTCCATGGCCCGCTGCACGATGGCGGGGAAGGCCGTGTAATAGGGGTTGCAGCGTTCGCGGCTCTGGAAAAAGACGTCCGGATTCTGCGAAGTGCCGCGGATCACCGGATGCTCCGGCGACAGGGCGCGACCACGATGGGCCGAGACCAGTTCCTGATCGATCATGGCCCGGATCACGTCATTCTCGACCGCGTCGATCTTGCTCACCTCGTGCGAGGTACGGAAACCGTCGAAGAAGTGCAGCACCGGGACGCGCCCTTCCAGCGTCGCGGCCTGGGCGATCAGGGCGAAGTCCTGCGCCTCCTGTACGCTGCCCGAGGCCAGCATGGCGAAGCCGGTGGCGCGGCAAGCCATCACATCGCTGTGGTCGCCGAAGATCGACAGGGCATGGCTGGCCAGGGCACGGGCCGAGACGTGCAGGACCAGCGAGGTCAGTTCGCCGGCGATCTTGTACATGTTGGGGATGAACAGCAGCAGGCCCTGGCTGGCGGTGAAACTGGTGGCCAGGGCGCCGCCGGTCAGCGCGCCATGCAAGGTGCCGGCGGCGCCGCCCTCGCTCTGCATCTCGATCACCCGGGGCACGGCCCCCCACAGGTTGGGCAGGGACTTGGCCGCCCATTCGTCGGCCCATTCGCCCATATTGGACGACGGGGTGATGGGATAGATCGCGATCACTTCGCTGACCTGATAGGCCATGCGGGCCGTAGCTTCGTTGCCGTCGATCATCAGTGTCGGTTTATTGCTCATTGCATACCTCTTCCAGTGGACCAGCTTCGCTCATGCTTGCGTAAATCTACTTTGGACCTGTTTCAGTTTGCCACATACCCTGATTGCCGCGTGCCGCCAGCATCTTGACCTGAAACAGGGTATTGCGCTCGTCTTCTTCCAGCGTAGACCGGATGTAATGCACCGTCGCGCGGTAGCGGGGGATGATGTTGTGCTTCAGGGCATTGACCCGCATCCGGGTTTTGCGGCTGGCTGCCAGCAGACGCCAGAGCGCGTTCTCCGCCTCGCCCAGCCGGGCCAGGGTGAGCGTCAGCCGTTGCAACCGCAGCCGGGCCTCGTCGAAACTCGGATCGGTCCACATCAGGCCGACCGGCTGCAAGGGCAGCGGCTCCACTTCGACGCTGGGATATTCCACCCCGACGCTGGAGCGGGCCAGTATCTTCAGCCGCACCGCCGGCTTCAGCCCGACCGCGGCCTGACGCAGCATCTGGCCCCCCATGCGCATGTGCACGATCCCCAGCCAGCGGTAGGCTTCGGCCAGCTCGGCGGTGGTCTGGGCACGCAGTTCGCGGTATTGCCTGAGCCGGTCGTAGACCAGCCGGGTAAGCAGGTCGCGCTTCTTTTCCAGCATGGTCTGGCCCTGCTCCAGAAACCGCGCCTGGCGGCCGACCTGGAGCAGCGCACTCTTCGTGGGTGGGACAGGGAGACGGGATTTCATGATCGGTTCTGCCGGTGATACTTGGCCAGCTCTGCCTCGCTCACCCGGGTCAGCACCTCAAGCGGCAGCATGGACAACAAGTCCCAGGCCAGATCGAGCGTGGCGTAGACATCCCTTTCCTCCTCCTCACCCTGGCCGACAAAACGGCGCTCGAAGGCCTCGGCGAATTGCAGATAGCGGCGGTCGCCCTCGGACAGATCCTCCGCCCCGATGATGGCCGCCAGGCCGCGCACCTCCAGCGCCTTGGCATAGCTGGCAAACAGCTGGCTGGCGACGCGGGGATGATCCTCGCGGGTGAAGTCGCCGCCGATGCCGTCCTTCATCAAGCGGGACAGCGACGGCAGCACCGAGATCGGCGGATAGACCCCCTGGGCATGGAGTTCGCGCGACAGCACGATCTGGCCCTCGGTGATGTAGCCGGTCAGGTCCGGGATGGGATGGGTGATGTCGTCCGACGGCATCGACAGAACCGGAATCAGGGTAATCGAACCGGGCCGGTTCTTGATCCGTCCGGCCCGCTCGTACAGCTCGGCCAGGTCGGAATAGAGATAACCGGGATAGCCCTTGCGCGCCGGCACGTCGCCACGCAGCACCGCCACCTCGCGCAGCGCCTCGGCGTAGGCGGTCATGTCGGTCATCACCACCAGCACATGGTGGTCCAGCTCGAAAGCCAGGTACTCGGCCGCAGTCAGCGCCGCCCGCGGCGTCAGCAGGCGCTCGATCACCGGCTCGTCGGCCAGGTTGAGGAACATCACCAGCCGCTCCAGCGCCCCGCTTTCCTCGAAACTCTCCTGGAAGAAGCGGGCATCCTGGCTGCTTACCCCGAAGGCGGCGAACACCACCACGAATTCCGACCCCGACTCGCCCAGCAACCGGGCCTGGCGGACGATCTGGGCCGCCACCCGATTGTGCGGCAGGCCGCCGCCGGAAAAGATCGGCAGCTTCTGGCCTCGGGTCAGGCTGTTCATGCCGTCGACCGCGGACAGCCCGGTCTGGATAAACTCGCGCGGATAGGCCCGCGCCGCCGGATTCAGGGCCGCGCCGTTGATGTCGCGCCGCTGCCCGGACACGATCGGCGGCCGGCCGTCGCGCGGCAGGCCGACACCGTTGAACACCCGGCCGAGGATGTCGCGCGACACCGGCAGGCTGAAGGGCTCGCCCAGGAAACGCACCCAGGTACGTTCCAGATCGAGGTCATCGGTACCCTCGAACACCTCGACCAGGACGGCAGCGTCGGACGTGCGGATGACCAGGCCATTGCGCCGGCGTCCGGCATGATCGGTCAGGCTGACCCGAGTCCCGGCGGCAATACCGGGGACGTTGGCCATGACCAGCAGGCCGCCGCGAACGGAAGAAGCGGTGCGGAATTCGAGGTTTTTCATATCCCTCGCTCCTGATCTCTGGAAGTGAGGGGGCTATATTCCAGTTCCAGCCTGGCGAAATCCCCCGTCAACCCGGCGGTCCGCTCCCTCAGCCCGGCCATGTCTGCCGCCCCATAGCGCGTCTTCCACCTTCGCGCCTCGTGCATCACCGGCAATTCCAGCAGGCGTTGTGCCGGCACCCCGAGCTGCACCAGCTTCATGCCCTGCCCGTAAATGCCCAGCAGACCGGCCAGCAGCAGATACTGCTTTTCCGGCGAGGCATAACTGTCGACCTCGTCGGTGGCCGACTGCTGCAGCAGCGCCTCCTTGATCAGTTCGGCCGCTTCCAGTGACCAGCGCTGTTCCGAAGACAGGGCATCGACACCGACCAGATTGACGATGCGGCGCAGTTCCTCGCTTTCCGACAGCAATTCCAGGGCACGGGCGCGCGCATCGGCCCAGCCCGGATCGACGTTGTCCGCCCACCAGCGGGCCGCCTGGCCGACGTAGCCGGAGAAGCTTTCCAGCCAGTCGACGGCCGGGTAGTGACGGGCATCGGCCAGTTCCTTCGACAAGGCCCAGAAGGTCTGGATGATTTCCTTGGTATGGCTGGTCACCGGCTCGGAGAAGTCGCCACCGGGCGGCGATACCGCGCCGATCAGGGTCACCGAGCCCGATGTCCCGGCCAGCGTCTCGACCCGACCGGCACGTTCGTAGAAGGCCGCCAGTCTTGAGCCGAGATAGGCGGGGTAGCCCTCTTCCACCGGCATCTGGCCAAGCCGGCCGGCCACCTCGCGCAGGGCCTCGGCCCAGCGGCTGGTGGAATCGGCGACCATGACCACGTCGTAGCCCTGGTCGCGGAAATATTCGGCGATGGTGAGGCCGACGTAGACCGAGGCCTCGCGCGCCACCACCGGCATGTTGGAGGTGTTGGCGACCAGCAGGGTGCGCTCCATCAGCGGGCGACCCGTGTGTGGGTCGGTCAGCTTGGGCAGCGATTCCAGCACGTCGGTCAGCTCGTTGCCGCGCTCGCCGCAGCCGACGTAGATCACGATCTCGGCATTGCACCAGCGGGCGATCTGGTGCTGGAGCATGGTCTTGCCGGCGCCGAAGGGACCGGGGATGGCCGCCTTGCCGCCCTTGAGCAGCGGGTAGAAGGTATCGAGGATGCGTTGCCCGGTGATCAGCGGCTGCACGGCATGGTCGCGCTGTTTAAACGGGCGCGGGATGCGCACCGGCCAGCGGTGGCTGAGCGAGAGCTTGCGGATCTCGCCATCGTGCAGCCGAACGCGCGCGATGGTCGCATCGACGTCGTACTCCCCGGCCGGCGCCAGTTCCAGCAGCACGCCCGAGACATCGGGCGGAACCAGGATGCGGTGCTCGATGCTGGCGGTTTCCTGCACCGTGCCCAGCACGTCGCCGGCATTGAGCAGCCTCCCCGACTGATGCTCCTGAATCGGGGTGAAGGTCCATTTCCTGTCCCGGGACAAGGCAGGAACATGGACACCGCGTGCGATGCGGTCGCCGGTGATCCGCCAGATCTCCTCCAGCGGCCGCTGCACACCATCGAAGATGCCGCCCAGCAGCCCGGGCCCGAGCTCCACCGAAAGCGGATGGCCCAGACCTTCGACCTGCTCGCCCGGCGCCAGGCCCGTGCTGTCCTCGTAGAGCTGCGCCAGCGCGGTGTCGCCGTCCCGGGCGATCACCTCGCCGACCAGGCCCAGCGCCCCCACCCTGACCTGTTCGCCCAGGGTCACGCCGGGCAGTTCCATGCGGACCAGCGGACCGTTGATTTCCAGGATCTTTCCCATTTGAGCTTATAGCCCTCCCAGTTCCGGCGGACCGGCGAACATCCGTTCCATGACCGCGCCGGCCAGCGTCTCGGCCAGCCGCTCCTGCCGTGCCTCGAAGGTCTGGTCGAGACGCGCGCGGTTGTCGGCCAGCCGCAGGCAGATGCCACCGAGACTGTCGCGGCCATGGCTGATCAGTTCGATCCGCCGCCCGGGTGCGACACGACGGGACAGGTCGTCCCAGATCGGGGTAAGCAGATTGAGATCGGCATTGTTTACCTCGGCCACCAGGTCGCCCTGCGGCAACCGGCCGACCGCCGCCGCAAGGTAGCCTTCCAGTACGGTCAGGTAACGCGCGTGATCGCGGGTCAGATCGACCAGCGCCAGGCGAACGTTGCTCAATGCCGCTTCGGTCAGCGCCCAGCGCAGCCGGTCCAGTTCGGCGGTGAGGCGGCCTTCCGCCGCCTGCACCTTGCGTCGGACCAGCTTGTCGGCTTCGGCCCGCGCCGACTGCCGCTCCCTGGCTTCCGCCTGCTCGATCCGCTCGGCCGATTCCTTGGCGATCCGCTCGCGCGCCGCCTCGGCGTTCTGCAAGCGCTCGCGGGCCAGGCTTTCCGCCTGGTCGAGCAGCGCCTTTTCCAGCTGGCTGATCTGACGGTCGTTATCCATGTTCTTTCAACGCTTCCCCGCCCAATATCGCCCGCACCACCTCGTCCACGACCGGCGCGTAGGACGCAGGGGCCGACAGGGGCGGCAATTCGGTCACCACGATGCGGCCGCCTTCATTGCGCAGTCGTCTCAGCCACTCGCCGTCGCCCCGCGCCAGATCGGCTTCGAGCAGAACCAGCGCGGCATTGCCCGAAGCCCACAGCTCGGCCAGCACGGCCTCCACTCCAGCCTGATCGACGTCCGGATGCACCTCCGCTCCGATCAGGCTGAAGCCTTCGGCCAGGCCGGCGCTGCCCAGCACCACCAGGCGGGCGGCGGTCTCGGTCACAGCTTGCCCAGCATCAGTATCGACATCACCAGACCGTAGATCGCGATCCCCTCCGCCAGACCGAGATAGACCAGGGTACGGCCGAACATATCCGGTTTCTCGGCGATCACCGCCAGCGCCGCCGAGCCGACCGGACCCAGAGCCATCGCGGCCGCAATGGCGGCCAGCCCAGTCGGCAGGCCGATGCCGATCAGGGCCAGTCCGTGGCCCAGGGTGATTTCGCGGGCCGGCGCCGCCACATCCTGCGCCATGGCCTGCTCCACGCCCAGGAACATCACGCCGGCCAGGGCCAGCGCGAACAAGGCCAGGTTGGCCAGGACGCCCAGCTTCAACCAGGGCGGCGGCGCCTTGCGCCAGAGTTCAAGATAGACGCCAGCGGCAATCAGACCCGCCACGCACAGGCCCATCAGGGCGACCAGGATGCTCATGTTTTCACTCCTAGGTTGTTGTTCACCGCCAGGCTCAGTGGCCTGAACTCCACGCCATCTCCCGCGAAGAACCGCGAGAACCCCTCGTAATACATCAAGCGCAACGCCTGGATGGCCACGATCCCGCCCTCCAGCACGACTATCACCACATTGCCCAGGACGATCGCGATGCCGTGCCCCGCCGTTGCCAAGCCGGCGGCAATGGTGAACACCGCCAGCGTCAGCGCCACATGGTTCAGGCTGAAGGCCGCCACCCGCAGGAAAGACAGCGTGTTCGCGAACAGGTTGATGGCCGTTTCCATGGTCTCGACCAGGGCCACGACCAGCCGCTCGCCCATCGAGCCGCCGGATTTCAGGCCCAGGCCGACCGCCATCGCGGCCAGGGCGGCACTGGCAACCAGACCATTCGTCATGCCGAAGCCCGTGCCCGTCATCGCCCCGCGCAGCCCCGACAGCGCGGCCAGGTAGAGCACCAGCCCCATCAGACCGCCGCCGTCCAGCAGCGCGTCCGCCCACTGTCCCGCACTCAGCCGGTTGTAGATATTGATCAACAGGGTAACCGAGATGAAGCCCACGCCGGACGCCACCGCCAGCGCCAGCATGCGGGTGGGGTCGTGCAGGGGCGATTGCCAGAGCGGCACAATCCAGTCCTCGTAGCCGAACACGCTGCCGTACAACAGGCCGAAGCAGATCGACGCCAGCCCGGCGGCCGAACCGACCCAGCGCAGCCAGGCGAACCGGCCGCGCAACAGGAGCGCACCAACCAGCAGCACGGCGCCATGACCGACATCGCCGAACATCGCCCCGAACAACAGCACATAGCTGAAGGCAAAGAGCAGGGCCGGATCGAATTCACCATAACGCGGCACGCCGTAACTGCGCACCAGTCCGGTGAACGGCCGCAGCCAGACCGGATAGGTGAGCAGCGACGGCACCTTGCCGGTATCGTCCGGCCCCGGCTCGTGCGCCAGCAACAGATAACGACCGTGGAAGCGCGCCTCCAGCGCCGACCTCAATTCGCCCACCGCGCGCTTCGGAACCCAGCCCGAAAACACCGCAAGTTGCCCCTTCCCGCTCAGCCCGAGCAAGGCGGACTCGGCCAATGGCCGGGCCAGGGTCAGCAGCACTCTGGCCTGGCGCAACCATCCGGCATGCTGTTGCCAATGGTGCTGGCGAAGGTCGCAATGCCCCTCGGCCATGACCTCAAGTCGCCGGCCTTCCTCGTCGATGAAATGCCCTGCAACCGAGGGATCGGTACGCAGTTCAGGCGGCACTGCAAGATCCCGCCAGCCGGCCTGGGCCAGCAGACCGCCCAGCCTGTTCTCCACCCGGCCATCCTCCGACCTCGGCCCGGCCACTACCACGAAGGCCTGGTCGCCGGCCCGGTCGAACACCGTCAGTAGATAGCCGGCCACTGACAGGGCATCGCCCAGACGTTTCAGATTGACGGCCGGAATCTGGCCCAGGCGGGTATTCAGCAGGCCGTCTCGGCGCAGCAGGCGGGCCGGATCGACATCAAGCGCGCTGAGCCGGCCGTAGGTCTCGCGCAGAGCGGCAAGGCGCTGTTTTTCCTCGGCCATGCGCAGTTCCAGTTCATGGCACCCGGAACAAGCCTGCCAGATCGTCCGCAACCGCTCGTCGATGCCTGCCAGCTCCCGCTCGTTCGGTGCGATGGCATCGTCCTGAACCGGTGCCGGGTCATGCACGCCGCAATATTCCATGATCTTGTCCAGGCGGGTCGACGCATCCAGATACAACTCCCGATAGTGTTCTCCCGGCCGCCCACCGCTACCTGCTTCCTCCCTCGTGGCAGGGCCGAATCCACCGTGCCGCGCCAGCAGCAAGGCGCACTCCTGAACCTCGCTGGCGAGGCACAGAAGTTCAACCCTGAGCATTGGTTGCGCCTTGAACATCAGGCCCCCACCGCCAGCCGTATGTCGTCAACCGGCAACGCCAGACGCCGACCGCGCAACACCGCCCGCAGGTCGCGCAGCCCGCTCTCGCGCAGCATCAGATAGGCCAGCGTCCGCGCCAGGGGATGGTCGGTTCGATCCAGCACCGCCCGGGCGTGATCCAGAGCCGTCTGCTCCAGTCTGGCGGCCACCTCCGGAATGGTATCGACGCCGGCCAGGGCGCGCGCCAGTTCGTCCGGCAGCGCCGCCAGCACAGCCTTGACATCCTCCTTGGCGACCAGCACGCGGAGGCGCTCTGGCGTCAGCCGGTAGCCCGGCGTCAGCAGAAGGTAATAGACCTGTGCCGGTGGCAGGCCGTAGTTGAAACGGTAGCGCAACAGCCAGACCAGGTTGATGCGGTCGATCAGCCCGGCCAGCAGCTGCTCGAAACTGGCACCGATCTCCGGCGCCAGCGAACGCGCACGGCGGATCAGACCATCGTAATAGGCACGGTCCAGGGTGGCATCGAGGATGAACGGATCGTGGCTGTCCTCGAAGGCCTGGCGGGCATTGCGAACGATCTCGGCATAATTGGTGTGTTCCAGCCGGCGCATCAGTTCGGTGACATCCTCGACCCGCATCAGGGCATCGGCATCGAGTCGGGTGAAGTCGCCCAGATCGAGCAGGCGGGCGGCGGTCGCCGACACGGTCTCGCCCGCCATCTTGGCCCGGATCAGCGATTTGACGTTGGAGACCTCGAAGCGCTCGATCCAGTACAGAAGGAACTGCCGCGATTCGCCGGTCAGCGGACGGAGCAGGATGCGGGTTTCTTCCAGCAGGATGGACACGATGCGTGCTTCCAGCGAACGCGGATCGTCATCCACGTAGCCGCCGGCCAACAGCTTGAGACCGTGCTGTTCGAGCAGGACCGGCAACTCATCGTCATGCGCATCGATCAGCGCGGACACCTGATCCCCGGGCCAGAGACGGGACTTGAACAGGGTGACACGGGTATTCAGATAGGCGGCCTGCATGACAGTCCTATCGCTCCGGGTCGAGCAGCAAGGCCAGAACCGCCCTGACCGCCTCGTCCTCGTTCCGGTCGGCCTGCTCGCGCAGCAGACGCTGGCGGGCTTCGTACTTCCGGGTCAGGTCGGCCACCAGCTGGCTGGCCCGGTCCTCCGCCTCGTGCAGCAGAGGCTGCCGCCGCCGCGCCGCCTCTTCCTGGAACCCCGCCTCGGCTCGCCGCGCCTCGTCCAGTGCCGCATCCACGATACGCCTTCGTTCGGTTTCGGCCGTCTCGATGATGGCCTCGGCCCGCGTCTCGGTTTCCAGCAACCGCTTGAGTACGTCTTCCATGAATGACCCTGTTCCTGCAGTTCCTTCTGAACTATAGATGGTCGTTCGGTACCGCGCTGGCCTCAACTCGTCGGCGGGGTAGAAATACTTGCCGCTTCCGATGGCCGGATCAGATCCAGCAGCAGGGCGAACAACCGGTCACGGATACCGTGCAGCTCATCCAGTCTGGCCAGCGCTTCGTCGGCGCGTTTCTGGCTGTGGAGTTCGATCAGTTCGGCCGCCAATGCATGGACCTGGCGGTGCATGGCCCCGATGGCCCGGAAGGCGGGCTGATCGAGACGTCCGGTCTGATGGACGTCATCGAGCCAGGTTCCGAACCGGCATTGGTGATGATCCATGGGCGGCGGCGCATTGCGCTCGCCCTTCAAGCTACCCTCGACGGCCAGTATCCAGGCCCGGTGCTCGACGCCGGCATAGAGCAGCGGCAGGTCGTCGGCACTCAATGCAGGCACCTCGGCCCAGCGCGGGTCGGGGCGCCAGCTCGCCACCCAGGCCGGCAGATCCTGCGCCGGCATCGGCCGGGCAATGCCATAGCCCTGGGCCAGTTCGCAGCCCAGTTGCAGCAGCATCAGGCCATGCTCGACGCTCTCCACGCCTTCGGCAATGGCCTGCCGGCGGAAGGCACTGGCCAGGCCCAGCACACCTTCCAGAATGGCCAGGTCTTCCGGATCGTCCAGCATGTCGTGGACGAAACTCTGATCGATCTTGAGCACCTGGGCGGGC
The DNA here is from genome assembly GCA_031291185.1 of Parasulfuritortus sp. Taxonomy (GTDB): domain Bacteria; phylum Pseudomonadota; class Gammaproteobacteria; order Burkholderiales; family Thiobacillaceae; genus Parasulfuritortus. Next base: position 23,448 of record JARLJM010000106.1, read on the forward strand.
AGGCGCTTGAGATAGGTGAGCGAGGAATAGCCGGTGCCGAAATCATCCAGGGCAAAACGCAGCCCGAATGCGCGACAGGCCTCGATCACCTTCGATACCTGGGCCACGTCCTGCAAGGCACTGGTTTCCAGCACTTCCAGTTCAATGCAGCCGGGCGTGATACTCGGGTGTGCCGCCAGCCGGGCACGCAGACGGTCGACGAAATCATCCTGCTGCAACTGGAGCGCGCCGACGTTGACGCTGACCGGGATATCGAGGCCGGCTTCATGCCAGCGCTCCAGCTGGACCAGCGCGCTTTCGATGACCCATTCGCCGAGTTCGATGGCCAGCGGGTTGTCTTCGATGACCGGCAGGAAGGTGGCGGGCAACAACAGCCCGTGTTCCGGGTGCTGCCAGCGGAGCAATGCCTCGGCACCAATCACCTGGCCGGTGCGCATGTTGACCTTGGGCTGGTAATGCAGCAGGAATTCATGCCCGGCCAGCGCCTGGCGGATGTGCTCCAGGCTTTCGTGATGACCGCGGACGCTGCGGTCCTGATCCGGATCGAAGATGTGGTAACGGTTCTTGCCGGACAGCTTGGCCTGATACATGGCCTGGTCGGCCTGGCGCAGCAGTTGATCGGCATCCACCTCGTCCGGCTGCGGGAAGAAGGTCACCCCGACGCTGGCCGAAACCTGCAGGATCAGGTCACCGATCTTGGCAGGCTGGGCAGCGGCGGCCAGCAGGCGGGTGAGCATCGGCACGCTGGCCTCGATGTCGGCCAGGTCGAGCAACACCGCGACGAATTCGTCGCCGCCGAGCCGGGCCAGGGTATCGCCTTCGCGCAAGGCCTCCTTCATGCGCGAGGCCAGGGCAATCAGCAACTGGTCGCCCGATTCGTGGCCGTGTCGGTCGTTGACCGCCTTGAAGCCGTCCAGGTCAAGGTAGGCCACGGCCAGTTGCTGATCCCGCCGATGGGTCTGCGCCATGGCCTGATGCAGACGGTCGGCGAGCAGGACCCGGTTGGGCAGGCCGGTCAGGGCATCGTAATGGGCGATGTGTTCGAGTTCCCGTTCGTGATCCTTGAGCGCGCTGATGTCCGAGAACAGCGCCACATAGCGCAGGATGGCGCCCCGGTCGTCGCGCACCGCGCTGATGGTGAGCATCTCGGCATAGACCTCGCCGTTCTTGCGCCGATTCCAGATCTCGCCGTTCCAGTAACCCTGTTCGATCAGTGCACGCCACATGTCTGTGTAGAAATCCCGGCTCTGCCGGCCGGAATTGAGCAGACGAGGGTTGTTTCCGATGATCTCGGCGCGGCTGTAGCCGGTGATGCGGGTGAAGGTGTCGTTGACGTCGATGATCGTGCCGTCGGCCTTGGTGATCATGATGCCTTCCCGCGCGTAGCTGAACACGCTTGCGGCAAGGTGCAGTTGTTCCTCGGTCTTCTTGCGCTCGCTGATGTCGCGCGAGGAGTTGAACAGGACCGGCCGGCCTTCGATCCGGAGCGGCATGCTGCTGACTTCCACATCGATGACCGAGCCGTTCTTGCACTGGTGGCGGGTCTCGAACTGGGTCCTGTCTTCGTTGCCGAACAAAGCCTTCAGCTTGCTGGAGAGTGCATCACCAAGCAATGCTGCATCCCATTGCACGACGTTCATGCCGATCACCTCTTCGCGGCTGTAGCCGAGCATGGCGCAGAACGAATCGCTGGCCTCGATGAGGTTTCCGTTTTCATCCAGGATGTGGATGCCATCGCTGGCATTGCGTAAAAACGCCTGATTGGTCTCGCTCTGCTTGAGCAGCGCTTGCTCGGCCAGCTTGCGATCGTTGATATCGACATGGATGCCGATCATGCGCGTCGCCCGGTGCCCGGTATCCCATTGCACGATCTTGCCGACCGAACGCAGCCACGTCCATTCGCCGGATCTGGTCTTGCGGCGGTACTCCACGGCACGCGGCCCGCCATCCTCGACGCATTGACTGAAGATCGCTTTGAGGCTGTCGAGGTCATCGGGATGGATTGAACCGAACCAGGTCGGCAGATCGGAATGAAACGTATCCGGTTCGTAGCCAATCAGGCGGACATAGTCCGGGCTGAGGTTGACCCGACCCGTGGCCAGATCGACATCGAACCAGCCCTGGCCCGCTGCCTCCTGGGCCAGCCGCAACCGCTCCTCGCTGACGCGCAGGTTGGCTTCAATTTGCCTGTGTTCGGTGATGTCATACAGCGTCACCAGATGAATGCCTTCGAAAACAGTCTCCAGAAATGCCGCGGCGGCGAGCACGATACGCTCGGACCCGTCCTTGCAGTGGATACGCACTTCAAGCGGCTCGAACGGTGCGCCCGCCTGACCGGAGGCATCCAGGTGCGCCTGCCAGTTAGACGCCACCCACTGCCGATAGGCCGGATCGGGGTAGGCCCTGGGCCACCAGTCATCCAGGGTCGGGATGTCGTCGATCGTGTAGCCGAAGCTGCGGGTAAACGCCGAATTCAGGAAGGTGATGTTTTGCCGGTCGTCATTAAGCGCATAGGGCACGGCAGATGCCTCGATGATGGCCCGGTAGCGTTCTTCACTCTGTTTCAGGCGATCCTGGCTCTCGACCAGGTGCCGGTAGGACAGGTGCTGAGCCTTGATCGACCGAGCCAGCAAGCGCAGCAGCGAGGCCACCAGCAGGCTCAGCACCACCAGCAGAACGGCAGTGACGGCGGCCTGAGTCTTCCATGCTTTCAGAAAATCCGACTCAGCCACCCCGACCATGATGTAGAGCGGGTAATTCCCCACCTGACGGTAGCTGTAGGTACGCGAGATACCGTCGGTCGTGCTCCGTGCCGTGTACGTGGCCGATTTTCGTCCCTGCTGCCAGAGGGCCGTGAACTGGGGCGAACCGATCTTCAGGCCGAGCACACTGCCCGGCCCTTTCGGCTCGGGCAGACGGATCAGGATATGAGCATCGGCGTCGAACAGGACCACTGCACTGTGCGGCCCGGCCTGCAAGGAGGCAAACAAATCGCTGAAATACCTGACCTGGATCAGGGCATAGACGATCCCGGCAAAATGGCCATCATCCGTTTCAAGCCGGCGGGCGACCGGCACCACCCACTGATTGCCGATGCGGGCCAGTATCGGTGCCGTAATGACCAGCCCGCCTGCCCTTGCGTTCTTGAAGTGGTCACGGTCGGCGATATTGACTGGCTTGGCCGGATCGACGCCATCGCCATACCGGACCACCCCCGAGGCGTCGGTCGCACGCAGATAGAACAAATTGGGCTGGCGGTTGCGCAGTGTGCCTAGGTACGCGGAATAGGCTGAAACATCGGGTGGATGACCGGATCGAGCCAACCGGCTGTACTCCTGGGCAGCCACTTGCAGCACCAGATCGGTTTCCGCAATCGACGCGCTGACCGAGCGATCAAGCAGGGCAACGGCACTTTCGGCCTGGTAGCCCGCTTCCTTGTGTAGATACTGCCAGTGTTGCCAGAGCGAAAACGACGCGAGGCCGATGACCAGCGCAACAGCCAAGCCAATGCTGATCAGCAGATTGGACGGCAGACGGCCAGGTCCTGCCGAAGATGCGGCCTGAATCGGTTCCGTCTGTCGCCCGGGCAAACGACTATCCGCCATAAAACTCCAAACACTTTCTCCATCGATGCGCCGCTTCTGTCGAGCGATCGCCCTGTTTTTTACTGGAGCCGCAATCTACTGGAAATCGTCTCTCTGGTTCAACAAATTGCAATGAACAGGTTACACAAACAACCATCGCTGGTCGCATTGCCCAAGAGGGGTAATGGTTAACCGGTAGCAGGACAACCGGTTAATGGAGACGCGCCGACTAACGAACCTTGACCTTGATCAGTTCCTCGCCGTCCGGGTCGGTCACATGCACCGCACAGGCGATGCACGGATCGAAGCTGTGTATTGTGCGAAGGATCTCGATCGGCTGTTTCGGATCGTACAGGGTGTGGCGGTCCTGCAAGGCCGCCTCGTAGGCGCCGGGCAAGCCGGCAGCGTCACGCGGACCGGCGTTCCAGGTGCTGGGCACCACCGCCTGGTAGTTGCTGATCAGGGCGTCATCGATCACGATCCAGTGACTCAGCCCTCCGCGCGGCGCCTCGGTGAAGCCGGCGCCCTGGGCGTGCTTCGGCCAGGTCGAGGGGTCCCATTGCTTTTCATTGAAGGTCTTGAGGTCGCCGGCCTTGATGTTGGCCATCAGGCTGTCGAACCAGCCCTGCATGGCTTCGACGATGATCTTCGACTCCAGGGTGCGGGCCGCGGTGCGGCCCAGAGTGGAGAACAGGGCCTCGGTGCCGACGCCCAGTGTTTTCAGGGTGTAGCCAACCAGCTCCCTGGTCTGCTCGTGGCCCTTGGCATAGAGCATAAGGACCCGGGCCAGGGGCCCGACTTCCATCGGCTTGCCGTTCCAGCGCGGCGACTTCATCCAGGAATATTTGGCGTCCGTATCCAGATGTTCGTAGGGCGGCTTGGGTCCGGTGTAGTTGAATTCGGTCTCGCCGGCATACGGGTGCAGCCCTTTCTCGTCGCCCACGCTGTACTTGTACCAGGAGTGCGAGACGTATTCCTGTATCTGCTGCGGGTCGTCCAGATCGACCGGGTGGATAGTGGACAGGTCGCGGTTCAGGATTGCCCCGCGGGGCAGGAAGAAGGACTCCGGCGAGCCCATGTCCTTGGTCGGAAAATCGCCGTAGCAGAGGAAATTGCCCAGCCCTTCGCCGCGCGCGGCCCAGTCCTTGTAGAAGCCGGCAATGGCCAGGGTATCGGGCAGGTAGACCTGATCGACGAACTCGCGCATCTGGCTGATGACGTTCTGCACCGTCTGCAGGCCGACCATGCTGACCGCCGTCGCCTCCTGACCGCCGCGATAGTGCGGGCCATTGCCGTGACCGGGGTGGCTGGGGTCGATGCTGATCGCGCACGGCACGCCGCCGACCACGAAGTTGGGGTGCGGGTTCTTGCCGCCGAAGATGGCGTGCAGCTTGACCACGTCGCGCTGCCAGGCCAACGCGTCAAGATAGTGCGCCACCGCCATCAGGTTGGCCTCGGGCGGCAGCTTGTAGGCCGGGTGGCCCCAGTAGCCGTTGGCGAAGATGCCCAGTTGGCCACCCTCGACGAAGCCCTTCAGCTTCTTCTGCACGTCGGCGAAATAGCCGGGTGAGGACTTGGCGTAGCTGCTGATGCTCTGCGCCAGCTGCGAGGTCGCCTTGGGGTCCGCCTTCAGCGCCGACACCACGTCGACCCAGTCCAGTGCGTGCAGGTGGTAGAAGTGCATCACATGGTCGTGCACATACTGGGCCGCGATCATCAGGTTGCGGATGAGCTGGGCATTGGGCGGAATCGGATACTTGAGTGCGTCCTCGACCGAACGGATCGACGCGATGGCATGGACCAGGGTGCAGACGCCGCAGATGCGCTGGGCATAGGCCCAGGCGTCGCGCGGATCGCGGCCGCGCAGGATGATCTCGATGCCGCGCACCATGGTGCCGGCGCTGGAGGCACGGGTGATGTGGCCGTCGGCGTCGGTTTCCGCCTCGATGCGCAGGTGGCCCTCGATGCGGGTGATGGGGTCGACGACGACGCGATTCGTTGCACTCATGGCTTCGCTTTCAGGAATTCAACAGGTCATAAAGGATGCGGTACTGGTTCTCGGCTTCGCGGTTCTCCGTGCCGGAACCCTCGGCCACCGTCTCGCAGGAACGGGCCATGCGCGCGGCCATCGCCGCCTCCCAGGCCAGATTGCTGCCCGGCTCGGCCGGCTTCACGCAATTCACCGCCGCCTTGGCGACGAAGTGACCGGCCTGCGACTTCCAGTCGGCTTCCTTGCCGCACTGGGTAAAGCGTTCGACCCGCGCGCTGTTTGCCGCCTGATAGGCCGAGGCCAGCTCGGCCTCGCTGACGCCCGGATGCTTGACCATGGCCACCGCCGCATTGATCCGCATGTCCTGGCACAGGGGCAGAACGCTCTCGACAAACGCCGCCGCCACCCTGCGCTGCTGACGAAAATCCAGCCCGCCCAGAGCTGCCTTGAATTCTGCGTCGTTGTTGATCCGCATAACCCTACCTCCTCAACTTTCGGCCAGATGTTCGGCGATCATCTCGGTCAGCCCCACCACCGGCAAGTCCATCTGGTAATGCTCCAAGCCTTCTTCCAGCACGATGCGGCAATTGGCGCAGGCCGTAACCAGCTTGTCCGGCTTGACCACGTCGAGCTGCGCTTTCTTGCGCTTGAAGGCGATCAGCCTGATTTCCTCGGCATTGTCGTTGGCCGATACTCCACCGCCGCCGCCGCAACACCAGTTGTATTTGCCGGGGTCCGAAGTCTCGACGAAATTTTTCGAGACCATGTTCATCAGGTTGCGCGGCTGCTCGATCACCCCGCCCCGCCGCACCAGCTGGCAGGGATCGTGGAAGGTGAGCCGTTCCTCCTCGAAACCCTGGGTCTTGAGCAGACCCTGGTTGCGAAACTCATCCAGCACTTCGAGGATATGCTGGACCTTGAAGGTATACGGCCGGCCGATCAGGTTGGGCCCTTCCCAGCGCACGGCGGTGTAGGCATGGCCGCATTCGGGACTGATCACCGTCTTGACCTTGAGCCGTTCCGCACCTTCGACGATGCGGGACACGATCACCCTGGCCAGGTCGGACACGCCAATCTGGATGCCGCTGTTGGTCGCCTCGAAGGCGGTCGAACAAATGGTCCAGGTCTTGCCCGCCTGCTTCATGATTTTGGCGATTGCGTTTAGATACTCCGGGAAGTTGATGATCTCCATGGACGACAGCAACACCATGTACTCGGCGCCTTCCAGGTCGAGCGGCACATCGAGCCCGGTCTCGGTCTTGAGGTGGCCGATCTGCGCTTTCAGCGCCGGCAGCTTGACGCCCATCGGGCTGCCGATCTCGATCGTGCGACTGGTCGCGCTGACCACGCCTTCTGGCGCATGACCGGCGATGGCCATGCCTTCGCGCAGCTTGCGTACCATGTAGACGATGTCGTTGCCGACCGGACAGACCATGGAACAGCGGCCGCACATGGTGCAACTATCGTAGACCAGTTCCTGCCACTCGCCCAGTTCCGCATCGGACACGGGCTTCGACAGGCCGACCAGCTTGAGCAGCCGGCCCAGCAGGGTGTATTCCTGCTCGTAGACCCGACGCAAGGGTTCCAGCTTGTGGATCGGCGTGTACTTCGGATCGCCCGTCTCGGTGTAGAACAGGCAGGCCTCGGCGCACAGGCCGCAGTGGACGCAGCTGTTGAAGTAGCTGGCGATGGGCGCGTCGATGACCTCTTTCAGAACATTGACCGCTCGGGAAAGCGAAGCACTCATATCGTCCCCCCACCTGCCGTCATTCCCGCGCAGGCGGGAATCCAGGTTGAAAAGACCAGGCTCTCACACGAGAGTGAGCGACGAATCTGTTGTCTCATACCGCTACCCCCTTCTTGCCCTGGACATCGCCGTTGAACCAGCGCGACGGCCAGACCGTGAACGCGTGGAACAGCTTGGTGAACGGCAGCAGCACCAGCAGCAGTTCAACGCTGAGGATGTGCAGCGACAGCATCAGGGTGTAGGGCAACAGCAGATGCCGGGCCGCGAGATAGCCGGTCAGCACCGGCAGGAAGGTCACGAGCCAGGCCATCCAGTCCCCGAAGGTCGACAGGAAACGCTTGACCGGCTGCCGGATGCGGTCGGCCAGCACCACCAGCATGGCGGCCAGGGTCACCACCGCGGCCAGATCGACGAACTGGGACGGCAGCGCCGGCCAGGAAATACCGGTCAGTTCCTGGATCAGCCGGATATGCGGCGCGAACAGGAACACCACCACCGCGAGGCCGAGGTGAAAGGCATAACCGGCGATATAGGTCAGTCCCGAGCGCTGCATCATGCCGGGAATCGGAATCGACCGGCGCCAGAGGGTGTGCCAGCCGGATGCGCCAGGCACATGACGACGCTCGGCCAGATCGGGCTTGCGGCCCAGGCTGTAGATTTCTACCAGCCGCCAGACCGTGCCCAGCAGGAAGATGAAAATCGCGACCTGCAGGCCGGTGCCGCGCACCCAGTTGAGAAACAGTGCTGCATCCATGGCGTGCCCCGTTACTTTTCAAGGTCGGCCAACGTGGCCGTTTCATGCCCTGCCTTGGCGGCAGACTTGCCGGCGCGATTGGCAAGCGCCACGCCCACACCGACCACGGCTCCGACCTCCACGGCCGTGGCCGCCACATGCAGCGGATTGGCCGGCAGCGACAGGGCCCGGTAGAAGCCCCCGGCATCCCAGAAATCGGGCTCCGAGCAGCCCAGGCAGCCGTGACCGGACTCGATTGGAAAGGAGGTGCCGTCGTTCCACTTCACCGTCGCGCAGGAGTTGTAGGTCACCGGCCCCTTGCAGCCCAGTTCGAACAGGCACCAGCCCTGGCGCGCGCCCTCGTCGTCGAAGGTCTTGGCGAACTTGCCTTGGTCGTAGAACGGCCGCCGGTAGCAGCGGTCGTGGATGGTCTCGCCGTAGAAGGCCAGCGGCCGGCCCAGCTTGTCCAGTTCGGGCAGGCTGCCAAAGGCCAGGAAATGGGCCAGCACGCCGGTCATCACGACCGGGATGGGCGGGCAACCGGAGACATTGACCACGGGCTTATCCTTGACCAGATCGGAGATCGCCACCGCACCGGTCGGGTTGGGCTGCGCCTTGGGCAGGCCACCGAAGGCCGCGCAGGTGCCCACCGCGACCACCGCCGCCGCGCCCTTCACGGTGTCCATCAGCATATCGTGATTGGAGACGCCGGCGATGGTGGAGTAGACCCCGCCATCCTTCATCGGCACCGAGCCGTCCACCACCAGCAGGTACTTGCCCCAGTTCAGCTTCATGGCTGCCTCGCGCGCCGCCTCGGCAGCCGTACCGGCCGCAGCCTGAAGGGTATGGTGGTAATCGAGCGAGATGCTGTCGAAGATCAGGCTCTCAAGAGTGGGCGTGTGCGACCGGGTGAGGGACTCGGTGCAGCCGGTGCATTCCTGGAACGAAAGCCAGATCACCGACGGCCTGGTCGCCTTGGCCAGTGCCTCGGCAAATGCGCGCCCCACTGCCGGCGGCAAGGCCATCAATGAAGCCAGTGTCGCGCAATACTTCATGAAGGTACGCCGGGAAACGCCTTGGCGCTCCAGGCTGTCAATCAACGAGCCTGATTTTTCGTTCATGACCACACATCTCCTACGCGGGAAGAGGAAGACCGTGTACTCAGCTTAGATCAGAAATCCGGCTTTTCAGATTTTTCAGTCCGCTTTCCACGTCGTCCGGATGCGCAGGAACCAGATCGGGGATAAGGGTCACTTCGATGAACTCGCTGGTTCGCACGCCCTGCTCATTGTCATGCGCCACCCACCAGACACCCGGATAAGCGGTTTCCACAATGCGCGAGCCGCCGCCGATCTCCAATGCAATCTCGATCTCGCCCCTGCCCAACTGGTCCAGCAACCAGCGCCGGTCGGCCGGAGAAAGCGGCAGGCCATGCAGGTCGATGCTGCCAGCCTCGCCGTACCGGGTCAGCCGCTCCAGCAAATAGGCGATCTCGCGCAAGACAGCCGGAGCGCTGCCGGTCAGGCCGCCAACCTCAAGCTGTATGGGGATGTCACCGAGACTCATCGCGCCAGCTTCCGATCAGGTTTTTTATGTGCTCGCAGGCCAGCGGGACGGCCGCAGCGACCTTTTCGGTCGGCGTCTCGCCCCAGTCCAGCTTTTCCGGCTGGATGGCAACCAGCACCCGACGCTCCGGCCAGTGACCGGCCAGACGGGCAATCACCATCAGGTCAATCAGGCCGACCTCGTGCACGCTGGACTTGCGGTTGCCGGCCAGGAAGGCATCCATGGCCTCGCCCTCGAACACCCGGACCTCGCCCGGCGCCGACCTGAGCTCGGCCGCATCCACCACCACCAGTGCCTCGGCATCTTCAATGGGCCCGGCCAGGGTGAAGCTCAGCGTGCCGCCGTCGAGCAGATCTACCTCCGCTTCCGGTGGAAACACGCCAGCCAACGCATGCAAGACGTGGATGCCTACGCCCTCGTCAGAGAGAAGTGTGTTGCCGATGCCAAGGACGAGTATTTTCATGGAGATGAACGCTAATCGGGAAAGGGTGCAAAGGCAATGGGGACAGGATGTCCCAGGCAAAACACTGAACGGGTAAAGATGTGTCCTGTGTGTCAGCTAGACTTGAAAAGTCCACGTAACAGGGAGTGGCATCTCAGCCGAGCAATTTCAGGCCGATGCTCCCGAGAACCACAGCGATGGCGATACGTAGGACCCTGTCCGGCAGCTTGCCGGCAAAATGCGCGCCGATCATGACGCCGGGGATAGATCCCAGCAACAGCCAGCCAAGCAACACGAAATCGACGTTACCCAGCAGGATATGCCCTGCCCCGGCAACCAAGGCAAGGGGAATGGCGTGGGCCAGATCCGTTGCAACCAGTTTCACCGGCGTCAGCCTCAACGGATACAGGAACACCAACATCACCGAGCCAAGCGCGCCAGCCCCGATCGAAGTCAGGGCCACGAGAAAACCCAGGATCGCACCCGCCAATACCGTAAGGACCGGTTGATACTTGATGAAGTGAGTGGGTTCAGTGATACGCAGATGCCTGCCGATCCTATTCAGCAAAGGCCTGAAAACCATCATCAGGGACGTAATCATCAGGATCACACCCAGGGCAGCAATGACCACGCCATTGGAAACCCCACTCGATTCAGCCCAACGCAGCCAGATCAAAGTAACGATAGCTGCGGGCAGACTGCCTGACGCAAGTAGCCGGACCACCTTCCAGTCAACCCGATTTCTGGAACCATGGATGCCGACACCGACCATCTTGGTCAAGGATGCATAAAGCAGGTCGGTGCCGACCGCGGTATGAGGCGAGACGCCCATCAGCAGAATCAGCAGGGGCGTCATGATGGCGCCACCGCCAACACCTGTCGCACCTACCATCGTCCCGACAAACAGGCCAACCAGGGAGTACATCCAAGTATGCATTGCGTTTTATCCTGACACCCTTTGGCGGATCCAGAACTGCCCCTCTCCCGGAAACCACCCGCCATCCTTCAGCATACACATCAATAGCCTGTGTGATGTGGCAACAGGTCGCCACTGAAAATAAGCCATGACAATATTCAGCATTGAATTTCCCCCATCCACACCGCAACCGGCTGGCCTATACTGGCCACATGTGTCTTGCCATTCCCATGCAGATCGAAGCCATCGAGGGCTTCATCGCCCGCTGCCAGGCCAAAGGGGTCCGGCGCGAGGTGTCGCTGTTCA
>JARLJM010000107.1 GCA_031291185.1 Parasulfuritortus sp.
AACACGGCGTCATCGTGGACGCCGGCATTGTTGACCAAGACCTGGATGGGGGTCGATTCGGTCAGGGCTTCGAGTGTTGCGCGGGTACGTTCGGCATCGGTGACGTCGAAGGCCAGCGCCTCGGCCTGCCCGCCCGCAGCGCGGATTTCCTCGACCACGGCCTGCGCACCAGCCAGATTCCGGTTGGCGTGGACATGTACGAACAGGCCGTCGGCGGCCAGTCGGCGGCAAATCGCCGCCCCGATGCCGCCGCTGCCACCGGTGACCAGGGCATGTTTCATTGGTTTTCTCCGGAAACGGCCAGTCGGCCGGCATCGAGTATCACCGCCGCGCGGCCGCTGAGCAGGGTGCGCGTGCCGTCGCCAACAGTGAAGCTGTAGAGGATGTTGTTCTCGTCGCCGGATAGCCGCTCGGCCTCGATCAGCAGGTCGGCTGCAATGTCGTCGAGGCGATTGACCGCCAGTTCGACCCCGCGCACGCTGGCCAGATAGCCCGCCCGAGGCCGGGAACCTGATTCGGCAAGCGCCGCGCCGTGGGCGGCCATGGCCTGGGCCGCATATTCGACGCCGCAGGCAGCGCCCAGCCGGCCCTCGAAACGCAGGGGGTTGCCGACATCGCGGTGACTGCTGGCCCGGCAACGGATGTGCTGCTCGTCCCAGTCCAGCACCGCATCCAGCAGGCACATGCTGCCCTGATGCGGGATGTGGGCCAGCAGCCAGGCGTGGTCTAGCAAGGCGTTACCTCGACCGCAATGTGCAGCGGCGCCAGATAATCGAGCACGACACGGCCGGCTTTGCCCTGGGCCAGGGCCGCGAGCAGGGGCAGGCTGCGGGCGCACGGAATGGACTGGCGCAGGGTCTCGATCTCCTTGTCCGGCATCAGGCTGAGCGGCGCATCGACCAGCTCGACGGCCAATCGGGCCTGACTTTTTTCACTGGCCCGTGGCGAAAGCAGCAAGGCGACCGCAAACGGGCTGGGCATGGGCCGGGTGCTGTTGAGCGGTTCCGGATATGGCGCCTCGTAGGCGACCAGCAGACAGCGCCGGCCCTCGACCGCGACCAGGGTCATGGCCTCCAGCAGGCCGGCGCCGAAGCTGGCGTCGTAGGCGCAGACCACCGACGACGGGGTCATGGCGCCGGAGGCGATGCTCCAGTAGCCGGACGCGGCGTTGTGCACCGAGTTGTGGAAACGGGTCGGGGAAATCAGCCGGTCGTCCGAGGCCAGCGCCTCGCAGATGGCGTGACAGTTGTCGCCATCTGCGCCGGACGAAGCGAATACGCTGGCCACCTCGGCGGCATTGGCCCCGGCCTGGGCGATGGCCTCGCTGCCGGCGGCCATGGCAACTTTCACCAGCGTTCCGGTGCGGCGACGTTCGGCCGGCGGCAGGGAAGCAGGCGGCGGCGCGTTCAGGGGACGGGCCGCATAGGCTTGCCGACCGGACAGGATGGCGCTCGCTTCGGTCCAGGAATCGAAGCCGGGGCCGAGCAGGCCGATGCCGTCGATGCAGGCTTGCAATTGGGTCATTCTGCGTCTCCCCGGCCCAGCAGGAGGCTGCAATTGCTGCCGCCGAAACCGAACGAATTGCTCAGTGCCCGGCGCGGCGCCTGCTCCCGGTTGGCGGCGAGATAGTCGATGGCGATGGCCGGGTCGAGCCGATCGAGATGGGCCCCGCCGGGCATGAAGCCGTGACGCAGCACCAAAGCGCAGATGACCGCTTCCATTCCACCGGCCGCACCCAGGGTGTGTCCGGTGGCAGCCTTGGTCGAACTGCACGCCACCCGGTCGCCGAACAGGCCGGCGACAGCCTTGCCCTCCGCCGCGTCGTTGCTGGGAGTGGCGGTGCCGTGCAGGTTGAGGTAGTCGACGGCCGAGACCTCCAGTCCGGCCGAGTCGAGCGCCGCCTGCATGGCCATCCGGGCTCCCAGACCCTCGGGGTGCGGCGCGGACATGTGGTGGGCGTCGCTCGACTCGCCGGCACCCAGCAGCAGGATGTCGGCGGCGCCGACCTGGGCCGGCGCACGTTCGAGCAGGATGTAGGCCGCCGCCTCGCCGATGGAGAGGCCGTCGCGGTCGGCATCGTAGGGCCGGCAGGGCCGCATGGACAGGAGTTCCAGCGAGTTGAAGCCATACAGCGTGGTCAGGCAGAGCGAATCGACCCCGCCGACAATGGCTGCGTCGATCAGGCCGGCTGTGATCATGCGGGCGGCCGAGGCGAATACCTTGGCGCTTGACGAGCAGGCGGTGGAAACCACCATGGCCGGACCTTCCAGGTCGAAATAGCTGCGCACGAAATCGCCGACCGAATAAGTGTTGTGGGTCGTCCGGTAATGGAAGTCGGCAGGCAGCGCGCCAGTGGCCGGGTCACGCCGACGGTAGGCCTGTTCGGTTTGCAGGATACCTGACGTGCTGGTGCCGAGCAGAACGCCCACCCGCCGCCGGCCATGACGCGCCACGGCCGCCCTGACCGCGTCGCCGAAACCGTCCTGTTCGATGCCCAGCAGGGCCAGACGGTTGTTGCGGCAGTCGAAGTCGGCGAGGGCATCGGGCAGCGCGACCCCGTCCACACCCTCGACTTCGCCGACATGGGTCTGCAGATCGTGCACGGTCTCGAACTGGCAGGGTTTCAGGCCGCTGCGCCGTGCCTTCAGCGCCGCCAGCGTGGCATCCAGGCCGAGGCCGAGGCAACTGCTGGCGGTGAAATGGGAGAGAAGCAAGGGAGACACGTTGATTGCGGTACCTGAAAAGGGCGGATTTTAACCCGGATTGGCCTACTGGCCGGAGGGGGAAGCCCCCAAGCGGGCGATCAGCATGACGTTCGCGAAAGGCAGGTCGCCATTCATGGTCGCGGTTTCGACCGAGAAGCCGAGTGCTTCCAGTTTGCCGATCCAGTCCGGCAAGGGCCGGCAATGCATTGGCGGCAACCGGTTGCCCCGGAAGAAGGCGACCGTGCGATCGACCCAGTTGCTGAGCTGGAACGGCAGACCGGCGCTGGCGTCGCCGACCCGGGTCAGAAACAGCCCGTTGGCCGGCAAGGCCGCCACCACCCGGCGCAGTACCTCGTCCTGGGCCGGGATGTCGATGTAATGCAGGACATCGAGGATGACCACGACATCGACCTGTCCGAAGTCGGTATGACGCATGTCGCCGCATTCGAAGGTGGCTGGCGCGCCCTGCGCAGCCTTGGCCCGTTTCACGTCGCTGGCCAGCAGTTCGACGCCGCGGATCGAGGCCGGTCGGGCCGGGGTTGGCCAGTCAGCCGGCCACTCGCCTGAATCATGAAGTTGCCGGGCGGCCAGCAGCCAGGCCGCCAGCAGGCCCTGGCCGCAACCGAGGTCCAGGATGTGGGCCCGGTCCGGAAACAGGCCGCGCCTTAGCAATTCGAAAAATACCGGATCGCCGCCCAGTTTGCCGCGGGCAAAGCGGTAGGCGAAGGGGCCGACCGACCGATAGGGTGCGGAGGCGAGATCGAGCAGGCGCGTGCGCAAAGACTGCGGGTTCAGGGTCATGATGGGGCTGAATCAAGGGTGGAATTCAGAGTGACACTGTTCAGGCCGGCCGCAGCAGCCGCATCCAGCAACCGGGGCAGGGCCTCCAGGATGACAGGAACGCCGCGCGCGGTGCGGGCCGCGTTGCCGTCGTGCAGGAGCAGGATGTCGCCGGCCGCCAGATTCCGGGTCAGCCGGGCGGAGACATCGTCGGCATCCCGGTTGCGGGTGTCGTAGCCGCGCCGGGTCCAGGTCGCCAGATGCAGCCCATGGCGGGCCAGCACCGGTTCGAGGAATGGATTGCGCAGGCCGGCCGTGGGCCGGAAGAACTGCGGTCGCCGGCCGGTGATGCCGGCCAGCGTGTCCTGCCCGGCCTCGATCTCGCGCGCCATGCCGCGCGGCCCGAGCAGCGAGAAGTGTTTGTAGTGGTTCTGGCTGTGGTTTTCCACCGCATGGCCGCGCCGCACGATCTCCCGACACAGGTCGGCATGGTGCGTCGCCTTTTCGCCGATGCAGAAGAACGTGGCCCGGGCGCCGTGACGGTCGAGCAGGTCGAGCACACGGGGGGTGACATCGGGATCGGGGCCGTCGTCGATGGTGACCGCGATCCGGTTGGCGCGGGCGGCGGCTTCCGGCAGGCGCACCCAGTTGGGACCCAGGCCCTGGCTGCGTGGCCAGAGCCCGGTTGCGGTCAGGGCCAGATGATTGCCGGCCAGGGCGCCGACCAGCCAGGGCCAGACATCCGGCTGCAGTACGGCAAGCCCTGCCGCTCCGGCGTGCAGGGCATAGGTCAGCTTCAGCAGCGGCGTGGCGCGCCAGGGCCGGCCGGGGTAAGGCGGGGGCAGGCCGGTCATGATGCGGCGGCCTCCGTCCTCCGGGCCAGGATGGCCGAGAACAGCAGGGCCAGGACGGCGCCCGGCCCGACCGTCATGCCGATGGCATTCAGGACCGGGACGCTGGAAAACCCGAGCAGGCCAAAGCCGGCCACGGTGGTGCTGGTCGCCACCGCGAGCGAGGCCAGGGTGCGGGGTGCGATCTCGCCCCGTCCATCCACGCCGTCGAAGAACAGGGCGTAATTCGAACCGACGGCGAAGATCAGCAGCATCCCGACCAGATGCAGGATGGTCAGGCTATGGCCGGTCAGCGCCAGGCCGGCGCTGACCACCGCCACCGCCACCGCCAGCGGGGCCACGATCCGGAACACCCGGCCCGGCGAGCGGGTGACGGCAAACAACAGGCCGACGATGGCGGCCAGTCCGGCCAGGGAAAGCAGGATGGCCTCGCGCAGGTAGCCCGCATAGAGCCGGTCGGACTCGCCCTTCATGTCGATGAAATGGACCGCACCGGGATCGACGCCGGCCAAGGCGGCGCGGACCCGTCCGGCGTCGAGCGTGCCGCCCGCGGTCGGTGCCTCTAATGGCATCAACGCATTCCAGCGGCCATCGATCTCCACCAGCAGGGCATCGACACCCTGGGCCAGCGAGCTGCCTTCGATGCCCTTGCGTTGCAGCAGCGGTCGATTGCGCGCGGCGGCGACATCGGCAAAGAAGGGCTCGAAGCGTGCCGCCCTGACCGGCAGGCCGACGATGGCGGCGTCGAACCGGCGACGCAGTTCGGCATCGGCAGGCAGGCTGGCCAGGCGGGCGCGCTGGCTGGCCTCGCTGGGCAGATAACGGGCCGGACTCTGGAACCCGCCGATGACGCCAGCTTCGACCAGGGGCCGGAGGCGATCCGCGACCCGTTCGCTGGCCTCGAGCGCCGACTCGGCATCGGTTCCGTCAACCACCAGCAGATAGCGCACGTCGGGTGCGCCCAGATCGGCGCGCATGGTCATGTCGAGCGCCTGTTCCTGGGCCGGCACCGGGCTCAGCGCCGACAGTTCCGTGTTCCACAGGTGGCCGCGCGCGCCGTAGAGCACGGCACAGGCGGCAATGAACAAGCCCAGCACCGGCCAGCGCAGCACCCTAGCCCGCGCAGTCCAGCCCTGCAGCGCGATCCCGAAGGCGGTGACATCCCGGATGCGGAGTCCTGCCGGCAGAAGGTGGGGCAGCACGAAGCGGGTCACAGCGGCCGCCGTCAGCAGACCCGCAATGGAATACAGGCCGAGCTGGGCCAGTCCGGGAAAGCCCGAGAACAACAGCGAGGCGAAACCGAATACCGAGGTGAACACGCCGATCCGGATGGTCGGCCAGAACGCGGCAACCCAGCCGCGGGACGAGGCTCCACCGACCTCACCGCTGCGTTCGGATTGCATCAGCAGATAGATGGAGTAGTCGACGGCCTCGCCGATCAGCGCGGTGCCGAAGCCCAGCGTGACGCCATGCACCGTGCCGAAGCCCAGGCTGACTGCGGCGACGCCGGCCAGGGCGCCGGACACGACTGGGAGCAGGCCGAGCACCAAAGCCGTCGGCGAGCGATAGACGGTGAACAGCAGGGCGACGATGAACAGGGTGCTGAGTATGGACAGGCGGGTGACCTCGCGCTTGATGGTGGCCCGCGCTTCGACTGAAAAGACGCCGGGACCGGTCATGCCCAGATGGAGTCCCGATGCGGCAGTGCCGAGGCTGCCCTGGGCCAACGCGAAGTCCTGGCGGATGGCATCGACCGCGCGTTCCTGGCTATCGGTGTCGGAGCCTTCGGCCCGGGTGCGGACCAGCAGCAGGGCCCGGCTGCCGTCGCGCGAGGCCCAGGCGCCGTCGATGTCGGCGGGCTGGTTGTCGCCGCCCAGACGGTCGAGTATGTGCATGAACTCGCCGGTCGGGTCGCGCGGCAGCAGCGCCTTGGTAAACATCCCGGTGGCCGATGCGAGCTGTTCGATGCTGTCCTGCAGGCTGGCATGCAGCCCCTCTGTCGTGAACCGGGCCGGCGTGACCGCCGAACTGAGCAGGTAGCGGTTGTCGAACAGTATCCTCCGGTCCTGTTCGACGCCGACATTTTCGCCATTGGCAACGTACAGGAACTGGCCATCCGCGCGCAGGCGCCGGGCCAGCGCCTGCGAAGCACGGGCTCGGGTGGCGGCATCGGCCCCCTCGATGCCGACCAGGATGAGCCGGGAGGCGGCCCCGGACTTGAGCTGGTCGATCAGCAGTTTCTGTTCCTGTGTCGGCGCACCGGGCAGGAAGGCCGAGAGGTCGGCGGTAAAGTGGCTGCGGCTGATCAGGCCGATGCAGACGAGAAGAAATGCCAGCCAGATCGCGACCGGCCACCTGCCAGTCATGACGATCCGGCCTTGCGGATGGTCATGACCGAACGATCGCCGTCGCCCTGCTCGATTTCGACCGAACGGACTTCGTCCTGGCGGCCCTCTATCTGTATCTGCTTCACCACCCGCCCCACGCTGGCGTCGCGCGGTTTCAGCAGCAGCGACCAGTGCTCCGCCGAGCCATTGAGCTTGAGCTGATAGACCTGTTCGAGCCCCTTGCGGTCACCGGCCAGGGTGGCGCGGATGCTACCGATCATCCCCGCGATGCCGGGATAGTCCTGCAACTGGAGCACGTGTTTCTGGTTGCGCCGCTCGATGGTCAGCGTGTTGCCGTCGAGCACCATGGTCTCGACCGAGGGTTTCAAGGTGCGTTTTTCCAGCCGGTCCGGCGCGATGAATCGCAGTTCGCCGGAGGAGTCGACGGGAATGTCGACCACGGCCAGGTACTTGCGCTCGGTGAAGGTCGCCATGCCGTTCCCGCCGTGCGCCAGGGCCGACATGAGCTGGTCGAGGGACCAGTTCGCGGCCCATGTGGATTGGCAGGGGCCGGACAGGGTAAGGATGAAGGCGAGGTGGAGGAAGGTCTTGGATCTGGACATGGGGTCACTCCGGCCTGGCTTGCCAGAAGTCGAAGAAGTTGAACCAGTTGTAGGGATGGGCACGGCAATGCCGTTCCAGGCAGGCGGCGTAGGCGGCAACGGCTTCCTTCAGGGCCGCTTCCCGCTGACCCGGCCCGACCTCGGTGAAGTCGGCCAGTTTTTCGAAGTGGATGGCGTAGCGGTTGCCGCCCAGATAAAGGCCCGTCATGAACAGGACCGGCCGCCTGAGCATGGCAGCCAGGCGCATGGGCCCGAGCGGGAATGCCGCGGCCGCGCCCAGGAAAGGGACCGAAAGCGTCGGATCGCTTCCCAGCGTGCGGTCGGCCAGGACTCCGAGTGCGACGCCCTCATCCAGCCGGTCGCGGACCATGAGCATGGAATCGATCCTGCCCAGCGGGATGATGTCCTGGGTGGCTCCGGGATTGATGGCCTTGAGCGCGGCATTGATCTTGCGGGCGTTTTCCTCGTACATGACCATCGCCACGCGCAGGTCCGGTTGCTGACGACCGACCGCCCGGACCACTTCGAAACTGCCCATATGGGCACCCATCAGGAACACGCCGCGTCCGGCCGCGACCACTTCATCGAAATGCCGTGCGCCATGCAGCTCGATCCGGAACAGGTCGAAGCGTTCATTGAGCAGATAGACGCGATCATGGATCGTGCTGGCAAAACTGTGGAAGTGCCGGAACAGATCGGTCAGGCCGGGTGGCCGGGCGAGCACGCGGCACAAATAGGCCCGCGAGGCACGCCGTGCTTTCGCGCCAAAGAGAAGGAAATACAGGCTGATGAAAAACAGTACGAATCGGCCCGGCGTACGGCCAAGGCGCAGCGAGATCCAGGTCATCAGACGCAGCATGGCCATGCTGCTCCGTTCCGGTCGTCGGGCCCATTCGGCCTGCGGTGCCGCGCCGGCTGCGTCCGGAGGCATTGCGGTCATGTCCCCATCCCCGGCGATGAAAAGCTGACGGCCCCGCTGGCGGCCAGGCGGCCGTTGGCCATGAGCTCGAACCGGAAATTGCCCGCTGCCGTTTCCTCGTACGAGAGGGTGATGGCCTCGCCCGGCGTGACCGGACTGAGGAACTTGGCCGATTTGATCTGGATGCGGTCTGGATTCAAGTGATGCTGCACGGACAGCCCGTGGATCATGGCATCCAGCAGGACGACCCCGGGCAGGATCGGTTGACCGGGAAAGTGTCCGGGATAAGCCGGGTGGTCGGTACCGATGGGAATAAGCAGCGAGTCGGCCATGATCGGGCTCACGCCGAGGCGCATTCCCTGGCCATGATGCTGGCCAGCAATTCCTGGGTCACCTTGCCGGGCAGCTTTCCGGTCGCGTTGCGCGGCAATTCGTTTACGAACAGCAGGGGGCGGGGCAGGAAGATCGGGTCGATACGCTGGCGGAGCGCCTGCATCAATTCCTCCGGACTCATGCCCGGCGCCACGACCAGTGCGGTCAGGCGACCGACGCCGTCCGGCTGATCGACCTCGGGCACAATGAATACACCGTCCTTCACCCCGGGAATTGCCAGGAGCTGGTGGTTCAGATAGCCAAGCGAGGTGCGCTTGCCGGCGATATTGACCAGGTCGCTGTTTCGGCCATGCAGGCGAAACCGGTCTGCGCCGACCAGTTCGATGGCATCGCTCAGGAAGGTCTTTTCTTCCACGTGGCCGCCTTGGGCCCAGGTCCTGTCTGCTTCCTGCTGCAGACTCACGCCGGTCAACAGTTGCCATTCCTGGCCGGCTGTAGTGCGCCGGGAAGCCAGTTGCCCGGTTTCGGTACAGCCATATATCTCGTAGAGCGGCGCGTCGAGATGCGACTCCGCTTCCCGGGCCAGTTCGTCCACCAGGGGGGCGGTTGCCGACAGCAGCAAATCCACGCCGGGCGGTTCCAGTTCGGCATTCAACAGGGCGCGCAGATGATAGGGCGTGGTAATCAGGGCACGGGGGCGAGGCAGTTCCGCCAGCGCGGCGCCGATGTCGGCCGGATAAAACGGCCGGCCGGCATGGAATGCGGCACCGTTTTGCAAGGGCAGCAGAACTGTGGATTCCAGGCCGTACATATGTTGCGCCGGTACGGTCCCGACCAGGGCATAGTCAGGGACAACCCCAAGGTGCTCGGCTTCGGCCTGCGCGCTGCGCACCAGGCTGCCCCAGTGTTTGGCATGGGGCACCGGCAGGCCGGTTGAGCCGGAGGTAAAAACCTGGGCAATCAGCTGATCGCTGGCAATCCGGGGAACCGGCAGGATGGCATCCGCGTCATCGATATACTCGGGGTACTGAAACGTCGGCAGATCGATGGGACTGTCAGCCTGATCGGTGATGCAAAAGATATCCGGTGCGACGCACTTCATCTGGCGCACCATTTCGGGGGTGTGCGTAGAGGGCAGCAAACTGATCCTGCCGGTCACGATGCAGGCTGCGAGACCGACCGTGAAGTGGTAGCGGTCGGTACACATATTGAGGACATGCTGACCGTCCGGAAGATGCCTGGCGAGATGTTGAACCTCGCCGAGGAAGTGCCTGACCGTCACCGGCCGGGCATTGCGGTAAGCCATGATGGAGTCGGGCGACGGGTGCGAAACAAGAGGCAGAAACTCCTGTTCGGACGGACTATCCACCTGTGTTCCGGCTGATCCGGATGTCCAGTAGGCCATGACACTTTTCAGAATGCCATGCGCCTTCTCGTCAGGGATTTTCCTCAGTCGGACCTGGTATTCGACGACAAACATCAGGATCACCAAGGGAAAGGTCAGAAAGTTGGCGAATATCGACCAGACCCTGATCGGTGCGAACAGGAACAGCAGGCAGGATAGCGTGCTGATCGAGACAAAAAACAGGGTCCATACCAGCGTCAACTGACGGGTGTAGCGAATCACATCGGGTGTAAGCCGGCCACGCACGCTTTGTGCAAAACGCGTGCAGAGCGGCTGCCTGTCATGGAGCAGGGTGATGCCGAAGGCGACCGCCATCAGGATATTGGTGCCGGCATGCTGGATCAGATAAATCCAGTCAAAATGCTGAGCCAGCGTCCCCCGGTAATGGACGAGCACCCCGAGCAGGATCGCACATAAAGCCAGCATGACGGTGCGCTTAGATGCATGCCAGGCCAGCCAGATCAGAAAGGCAAGCGTCGGTGCCAGGGAGGTGAAAAGCCCAAGCATGGGAGTCTCGCTGGCCACTCGCGGTATCGTGCTGTAATGGGCGATCAGAGGGTACGCAATTACGACTACGACTACGACTGCCCAGCGCAGGACGCTGGTCAGATTCAACTTCACTTGGTCCTCTGCTCCGCAATGTGCTGGGTCAAACTGTTCAGGGAGCGGAAAATCCGGACGTTGTCGGCGCTGTCCGAGCGCAGTTGAAAGCCATAACGCTTGGAAATGACCAGGGCCACTTCGAGAATATCGATGGAATCCAGGCCCAGCCCTTCTCCATAAAGCGGTGCTTCGGGCTCGATTTCCTCTGGGCCAATATCCAGATTGAGTGCGGCGATGATTTGACTGGCGACTTCAATCCTCAATTCCGGAGTGTTCTCGTGCATGGCTTCTCTCTCTTTTAAATTCTCCTTGCAGGCCTGTCATGGCAAGGCTCCTTCTCTATACCGGAGCCGGAATCCGCAAGGTTTCCCCTCGTAACT
>JARLJM010000108.1 GCA_031291185.1 Parasulfuritortus sp.
GCCTTCGCGGTTGACGTTGAGGCGCTTCACTTCAGCCGCGCTCTTGTACTTGTTGGCCTCATACTTCGGCATGCTGTCCGGCAGGTCGCGGTAGACGCCACCCGGACGATAGTAGGCGGCATGGACGCGAGCGCCGGTCACCGCCTCGTACACGTCCATCAAGTCTTCCCGCTCGCGGAAGGTATACAGGAACATGGTCATGGCGCCGACATCCAGGCCGTGGGTACCGAGCCAGAGCAGGTGGTTCAGGATACGGGTAATCTCATCGAACATGACCCGGATGTACTGGGCGCGAAGCGGCACCTTGATGCCGGCCAGCTTTTCGATCGCCAGGCAGTAGGCATGCTCGTTCTGCATCATGGACATATAGTCCAGGCGGTCCATATAGGGTACTGACTGCAGGAAAGTGCGGCTCTCGGCCAGCTTCTCGGTGGCACGGTGCAGCAGGCCGATGTGCGGATCGGCGCGTTCGACCACCTCGCCGTCCAGCTCCAGTACCAGTCGCAATACGCCGTGCGCGGCGGGGTGTTGTGGCCCGAAATTCAGTGTGTAGTTCTTGATTTCAGCCACGGCCCGAATCCCCGAAATTCTCTTCGCGCACGATACGCGGCGTAACTTCACGCAGATCGATGCTGACCGGCTGGTAAATGACCCGCTTCTGTTCGGGGTCGTAGCGCATTTCAACCTGCCCGTGGACCGGGAAGTCCTTGCGGAACGGATGGCCGATGAAACCGTAGTCGGTCAGGATGCGGCGCAGGTCCGGGTGACCGTCGAAGACGATGCCGACCAGGTCGAATGCCTCGCGCTCGAACCAATTGGCGGCCGGCCAGACATCAACCACGGAGGCAACCAAGGGCAATTCATCGTCGGCGCAAAAAGTTCGGACCCTGACCCGATGGTTTCGGGCGACAGACAGCAGGTGCATCACCACCGCATAGCGCCCCTCTTCCCGCCCCACTTCGGCATAAGCGGAATAATCCATGCCGCACAGGTCGATCAACTCATCGAAGCGCAGGGCCGAATCGTCGCGCAACTGAACGGCAACGCCGTGCCAGTCTGCAGGCCGGACTTCCAAAGTGACTTCGCCAAGTGCCACAAAGCCATTGACCAATTTGCCGCCCAAGGCGTCTTCCAGGCGCGAGAGCAGAACTTCAGGGGTTAAAGGCATCTGGACAAATCCTCAGCGGGCAATCGTATTGGTGCGCTTGATCTTGTTCATCAGCTGACCAAGGCCAAACAGCAATGCCTCAGCTGTGGGAGGACAACCTGGCACATACACGTCAACTGGCACAATCCTGTCGCAACCGCGTACTACTGCATAGGAATAGTGATAATAACCGCCACCATTGGCGCAGGAACCCATGGAGAGCACCCAGCGGGGCTCTGGCATCTGATCGTAGACCTTGCGCAGGGCGGGCGCCATCTTATTGGTCAGGGTGCCGGCCACAATCATCAGATCCGACTGGCGTGGACTGGGCCGGAACACGATACCGAAACGATCCAGGTCATAGCGGGCGGCGCCGGCCTGCATCATCTCGATGGCGCAACAAGCCAGACCGAACGTCATGGGCCACAGCGAGCCCGTCTTGGCCCAGTTGATGACCTGGTCTGCCGTGGTAGTGATGAAGCCTTTTTCCTGCAAGCCATGCATGGTCGTCATTCCCACTCCAGAGCACCCTTCATCCATTCGTAGGCAAAGCCCACTACCAAGATGCCGAGAAACAACACCATGGCCCAGAAACCGAACACACCGATGTCCTTGAGCACCACAGCCCAAGGAAACAGGAAGGCGATTTCCAGATCGAACAGGATGAACAGGATGGCAACGAGGTAATAACGCACATCGAACTTCATGCGCGCGTCCTCGAATGCTTCGAAGCCGCATTCGTAAGGGGAGTTCTTTTCCGTATCAGGCTTGAGCAATCCAAGGCTCCAGCCCAGCCCGCCGCCCACCAGCATGGGACCAACGCCGACCGCCAGACCGACCAGAATAAAAATCAAAATCGCAAAATAGTTATCCAGCATTGTGTCCCCTCGGCCAGAAGCACCAAGTGCTTGGCGAACTTTTGAAGTGTATGTGTCCTGGGAGCTTTATGTCAAGCCGACTCCCAAGAAAAAACCCATTGATATCAATGGGTTATTAATAACACCCAAATGCGGATAAAGAAATTCGATGGTGCCGACGGCGAGACTCGAACTCGCACGACTTTCGTCACTGCCCCCTCAAGACAGCGTGTCTACCAATTTCACCACGTCGGCATGACATGGAGGGGTGGCAAGCCACCCCAAGGTGTTTACTTCGGGATCGCGCCCGACTTGTCGCTGGAGCCAACCGGCGTAGCGACTGGCGCCGCAGGTTTCGGCACGGCCTGCTGAGTGGGCAAGGCAACCGGCTTGGCAACGACCGGAGCATGACTCTTTCCCGCAAAGTAGGTCAGACTCATGCTGGTAAGGAAAAATAGTGCTGCGAGCACGGCTGTAGTCCGGCTCAGGAAGTTGGCCGATCCACTGGCCCCGAACAGGCTACCGGAAGCACCGCTACCAAAAGCGGCACCCATGTCAGCGCCCTTTCCGTGCTGAAGCAAAACCAGACCGACTAGGGCAATGGCAACCAACACATGCACAATCCAGACTGCAAATTCCATATCGTCCTCAACCTACCTTGCAGATGGCCAGAAACTCTTCAGCGTTAAGTGCAGCACCGCCGATCAGGCCACCGTCGATGTCCGGCTGGGAGAACAAAACAGCCGCATTGGCCGCCTTGACGCTACCGCCGTACTGGATGATCAAACTATCCGCCACCGCCGAATCCAGGGCACGAATCTTGCCGCGGATGAAGGCATGAACGGCCTGCGCCTGCTCAGGAGACGCCGTCACACCCGTTCCAATAGCCCACACCGGCTCATAGGCGATCACAGCCTTGGCTAGCGAAGAAACACCACACTTGTTCAACACAGCGTCGATCTGGCGACCGACGACCTGCTCGGTGACGTTGCCCTCGCGCTCGGCCAGCGTCTCGCCCACGCACAGGATGGGAGTCAGGCCAGCCGCCTGAGCCGCCGCGTACTTCTCCGCTACCAATTCATCCGACTCGCCATACAGTGCGCGGCGCTCGGAGTGGCCGACGATGACGTACTTGCAGCCAAAATCATTCAGCATGCTGGCGGACACTTCACCGGTATAGGCACCCTTGCCATACTGACTGAGGTTTTGTGCACCCCAAGCCAGTGCAGTCCCGGTCAATTTACCCTGAATCTGGGCTAGGTAGGGATATGGCGCGCATACTGCCACTTGAGCCTTCGCGTCGCCAATGCCGGCCAGAATGGCAGTCAGCAATGCTTCGTTCTCGGCCAAGGTGCCGTGCATTTTCCAATTGCCGGCAACGAGAGTGCGTCGCATGGATTATCCCTATCAAGAAAGGCGGCGATGTTAGCGGTTTAGCCTGGGATGGTCAATCCGACATACTATGGCTTGCCGGTGTTTGATGCCGGAAGGTCTCCGGCAAACAGATACAAACAGATACGGATCAGTCTTCGTCCCGATCCAGATATTTTTGCAAACGCCGTTCGGCGACGTGGCGGTCGAATTTCCATTCATCAAGCAGTGCAAGGGACAACTCGAAAGCCTTGGTCTTCATGGCAAAAAGTCTTTCAATTTCGAACACACCCTTCTGTTCAAGCGCACTGCAAAAATCGCGCAACACCGTGACATCTTCGTCTTCTGGGTTGCGCTTCATGTATTTCGCTATGCATTTGATCGCGTTTGCCATCTTGTTCTTCCGTGGTTGCGCGGCATCTCCACCGCTTAAGTCAAGCGGTGAAATCATACCCATAAACGGAGCAAATGGCGGTTACAGATTTATGACGATAGCAAAATCGGTTAGCCGAATCGGCCTGTAATGTAGTCCTCGGTCTGCTTGACCTTGGGCTTCACGAACAGTTCATCAGTCTTGCCGAACTCGATCATCTCACCCAGATACATGAAGGCGGTGTAGTCGGAAATACGTGCCGCCTGCTGCATGTTGTGGGTCACGATGGCGATTGTGTATTCGGACTTGAGTTCGTTGACCAGTTCCTCTACCTTGGCGGTGGAGATCGGATCCAAGGCCGAAGTCGGTTCGTCCAGCAAGACGATTTCAGGCTTGACCGCGACGCCGCGCGCGATACACAGACGCTGTTGCTGACCACCTGACAGCGACAGGCCGCTCTGACCCAGCTTCTCTTTTACCTCGTCCCACAGCGCTGCCTTACGCAAGGCCCATTCGATCCGGTCGTCCATCTCGGACTTTGAGAGCTTCTCGTACAGACGCACGCCAAAGGCGATGTTTTCATAAATCGTCATCGGAAATGGTGTCGGCTTCTGGAACACCATGCCGATCTTGGCCCGCATCATGTTCACATCTTGCTTCTTGTCGAGCAGGTTCTTGCCGTGGAAGTTGATCTGGCCTTCGGCACGTTGACCGGGGTACAGGTCGTACATTCGATTGAAGGTCCGCAACAGGGTCGACTTGCCGCAGCCGGACGGGCCGATGAATGCAGTTACCTTGTTCTTGGCGATGTCCAGGTTGACATTCTTCAA
>JARLJM010000008.1 GCA_031291185.1 Parasulfuritortus sp.
GGCTTGAGGTCGAGGATGCGTTCGTAGCCGGTCGATGACGCGCCACCGGCCTGCTCGACGATCATGGACATCGGGTTGGCCTCATAGAGCAGGCGCAGCTTGCCGGGTTTGCTCGGGTCCTTGGTGTCGCGGGGGTACATGAACACGCCGCCGCGGGTCAGGATGCGGTGCACCTCGGCCACCATGGAGGCGACCCAGCGCATGTTGAAGTCCTTGCCGCGTGGGCCTTCGACACCTTCCAGACATTCTTCCACGTAGCGTGCGACCGGCGGTTCCCAGAAGCGGCGGTTGGAGGCGTTGATGGCAAACTCCTTGGTCTCTTCCGGCACCTTCATATCGGGATGGGTGAGCAGGAACTCGCCCACTTCGCGGTCCAGCGTGAAACCATTCACGCCGTGGCCCATGGTCAGCACCAGCATGGTGGACGAGCCGTACAGGGCGTAGCCGGCGCAGACCTGCTGGGTGCCGGGCTGGAGGAAATCGGCCATGCCGGCGGCGCGGTTGGGCACCGGAGCGCGCAGGATGGAGAAGATGGTGCCGACCGAGATGTTGATGTCGACGTTGCTGGAGCCGTCGAGCGGGTCGAACACCAGCAAGTATTTGCCGAGCGGGTACTTGGTGGGGATGGGGTAGACCTCGTCCATCTCTTCCGAGGCCATGCCGGCGAGGTGGCCGGCCCATTCGTTGGTGCGGATCATGATCTCGTTGGTGATCACGTCCAGCTTCTTCTGGGTCTCGCCCTGCACGTTCTGGCTTTCCAGCGCGCCCATGGTGCCGATCAGCGCACCCTTGTTGACACTGTTGGAGATGACCTTGATGGCGGTGGCCAGATCGTTCAGCAGGGCGGTGAAATCACCGGTGGCGCCTGCGATATGGCGCTGTTCTTCGATGATGAACTGGGTGAGCGTGGTGCCAGTGTGCATTTTGCGTTCTCTGGAATATTAGAAAACGCTTATTTTACCATTCGGCGATTTTATTCAGCTGCAAAAGTTTTTATTGCTTGGTCTGGCTGGTCTGCAAATCGTTGGTGAAATTCCAGACCCGGGTGACGCCCAGCACATCCACGGTCTTGCGCATTTCGGACGGGAACGGCGCGAAGGGTGCGGACATCTGGACGATCTTGACCGCAGCGGCATCGAGAATCTTGTTGCCCGATGACTTGTCGATCTGGACGTCCTCCAGCGTGCCGTCGGACTTGATGTTGACGGTCAGCACCAGTGCGCCGTGGATGTGGCCGCGCTTCGCCGCTTCCGGATAATTCATGTTACCGATCCGCTCGACCTTGATCCGCCAGTCCTCGACATAGCGGGCGTAGCTGTACTCCTGAGCCCGTGCGCCAACGAAAACCCGGCGCGGGCGCTTCTGGTAGGCCTCGTATTCCTGGTCGATGCGGGCCTGGAGCCGGGCCATCTCCAGGCTGTCCGTAGACAGGTCAAGCGGTGTCGGCACGGAAGCCTGGGGTTTGGGCTGGGGTGCGGTATCCGGCTTCTCGGTTGCGACCGCATAAGTCGATTTGACCTGGGCCATCAGGTGACGGACCTTTTCCTCCTGTGCCTTGATCTGTTGATCGAGGCTGGCCGATGAGGCCGGGCTTTCCTCCTCGCTGGCAGGCAACGGGCTCTTGGCCTGACGGTCCTCATCGACGTTGCCACCGCCGTCCAGATTATTCTGGGCCAGCACATCCGCCTTGAGTGGCTTGGAGTCGCTGCGGGCGTTGACCAGTACCACTTCGAGCGGCTTGTCGCTCTGGAACAACGCAGGGTTGGCCGCCTTGAAAGTAAAACCGAAGATCAGCAGGGTGTGAATGATGAGCGAAGCAATGACCGCCGTATTGAAACGGTTGTCCAGGTCATTGGCGGTCAACGGCGAATACGGCGCCGAGCCTCCCGCCGCGAAACCGGCTTTCTTCAGGCGGCGGGCAAAGTTGCCAGGTAACGACATGTCAGTTCGACATCCAGCAGATCGAAATCACTCACGGCAACCCGGATTCGCTCACCCGGATTGATGGCCGGTGCTCCGGTCACACGGGCGACATAGGGCAGCCCCTCGAAGCGGACCAGATTTTCCTTCAGAACCGCAGCATTCAACTCCTGAATTCCTTCCTGCATCAGCCAGCGCAGACACCAGTAGCGTTCCATTTTGCGCTGAAAATCGTTGTAGGCATCATAAGCCAGCTCGAAGTCGCGCATGGCGGCGAACAGCATCGGGTCATTTCCGGCATAGACCGGCTTTTCCTCGCGCGCCACGGCCAGGATCTGGCGCTGGTTGATCAGGTCGACATAGCGGCGCAGCGGCGAGGTGCTCCAGGCGTAGCATTCCAGGCCCAGGCCCTCGTGCGGCGCGGGCTTCAGGGTCATGCGTACCTTGCCCTGGCTCTGCGCCCGGTACATGCCGGCGACCTCATGATCGGCCAGCAGTTTACCCCAGCGGCTATTGGCCAGGATCATCAGCTCGGACACCAGCTTGTCGATGGGGTTGCCGCGAATGCGGGTCGATATCTGCACCCGATCGTCGGCCACCTTGAAGATGTAGTCGGCGCGCTGGACCTGGTCGGCCTTGCCGCGGGCCGCTTCGAGATGGCAGGCGAAGCCCCACAGCCATTCCAGTTCGCGCCGGAATGGGTAATCGGGTGCAGCCGGGTTCTTGATGGTGTCCTCGTTGAACAGCGGCTC
The DNA here is from genome assembly GCA_031291185.1 of Parasulfuritortus sp. Taxonomy (GTDB): domain Bacteria; phylum Pseudomonadota; class Gammaproteobacteria; order Burkholderiales; family Thiobacillaceae; genus Parasulfuritortus. The sequence continues at coordinate 2,673 of JARLJM010000008.1, forward strand.
CAGCGTCTCATGGCGCAGGTTGGCGGCGATGCGGATGGTGTCGGCCTGGGTGGACAGGGACTGGATGCTGAAATCGGAAGCCACCTCGACGTACAGCGACAAGGCCGCGCAGTCGCGGTTTTCGGCCAGCGTGTACTGGTTGACCAGATTCTCGGGCAACATGGTGATCTTGCCGCCGGGCATGTAGACGGTGGACAGGCGCGTCGCAGCAAGGCGGTCGAGATCGCTGCCGGGGGCGATGCCGAGGGCCGGCGCAGCGATGTGGATGCCGACCCGGATCGAGCCATCGTCGCGGAAGATAACCGAGAAGGCATCGTCGATTTCGGTCGTGGCGGCGTCGTCTATGCTGAACGCCGGAGCGTCGCCGGCCAGCAGTTCGGGTGGCGGCGGCGGAGCGGCCAGGTCGGGGAAACCGGCGCCCTTCGGGAAATTTTCGAGCAGAAAGGCCTGCAGGTGAAATTCATGGCTGGACGGAATCGCGCCGCACTTGTCCAGCAGCCGCACCGGGCTCAGGCCGGTCTCGCTGCAGGCATCGATCAGGGCCTTGTATTCCAGGCTGTTCTTGTCCGGCTTGTGGGCCAGTTCGAACACCTTGGCGGCAAACACCTCCGGCAGGCCGCCTGACTTGAGCTGGGCAACCCATTCGGCGCGCAGTTCGGCCTCGCGCGCCTTGCGTTCCAGGCCGGCCTTGGCGGCCGCCAGCGCATCGGCCGGCGCGGCCTTGTAACGGCCCTTGCCCTTTTTGTAGAAGTAGATCGGCGCGGTGTGCAGGCAAAGCAGCACGGCACCGGCCTCCGGCCCGCTCGGCGTCTTGCCGTAATAGTCGGCAGCAATATCGGCGAAGCCAAACTCGTCGGCACCGGCCACTTCCCAGAGGAAATCGGTGTCTATCTCGCCGGCCAAGCGACGCGCCGTTTCCATCGCTTCGCCGGGTGCAGGCGCGGCGAAACGCAGCAGGATGTGGGCGGCCTTGACCTTGGTCCGCTTGCCGAACTGCGATTCCATCTGCACGGAACTGTCATTGTCGGTCAGGATGGTGCCGGCCTTGATGTCGCCGTCTTCTTCGTAATAGGCGTACATTATGAGCTTATCTCTGTGGAAAATATGGCCCGCGCCGACCGCCTGCGGGATGCAGTGCTAGGCGCGGGGGACGAAGTGTAGCCATCTCCTCGAGTCACCCGCAACGACGCAATGCGCTCGCAGGCGGTCGGCCCATAGGGTTGAAGCCAGGAACGGCGTCTGCTGTGTTGCAGCGCTTGGCAATGGAATGACCATTGCCCGCGCACTGCGCCTTGCATCCATCCGTTCCTGGTTTCAACGCGGGCCATATTTTCCACAGAGATAGGCTCACCACTCCAGGAGGGTGGGGATGTAATCGGTGAACCGGCTGAAACCGTGGTCGCCGCCTTCGAGCACGATCTGTTTCGCACCGGCGAAACAGGTCACCGCTTCGCGGTAGTCGAGCACCTCGTCGCCGGTTTCCGCCAGCAGCAGACAGTTTTCCGGACGGCTCATACGATCGACCCGCAGAGCATCGAGTTCCGCTGCGTGCTGCTCGGTGAATAGATATTCTTCGCCGCTATGCCAGTTCTTTTGCAGTCTGCCGATTTCAGCAGACAGTTTTGCATGGCAACCGACACAGGGATTGATGAATACCGCCCGGAGACCATGTTTCTCGGCCAAGTGGGCCGCGTAGAAGCCGCCCAGCGAGCTGCCCACCAGCTTGACCGGATGGTGGCTGGCGGCGATCAATCCCTCGAGCAGTGCGATCGCCTCGGCCGGCCTGTGCGGCAGGTCAGGGCAGGCGAACGACTCGCCCAGACCGCGCGCCGCCATCCAGGCCGCGAGTTCGCGCGACTTGCCGGACCGGGATGAACTATTGAAGCCATGGATGTAGATCAGCATGCGACGAGGAGGATGCGCGAAAGGGCGTGATTTTACCCGGTCACCTTCGCCAGCCATACCGTGATTTCATCGATCACCTTGGTCGCCGCACTATCCATGGCGCTTGCCGCGCCCGCCGCATCGTAGCTGGCGACCGGAACCTGGGCCAGGAAAGTCTGCCGCGCCATCAGCTCGCCCCTGGAGCGCCGGACCAGTTCGGCCTCGATCAGCAGGAAGGCCGAGCCCGGCTGGACCGAGGCATCGTGATAGAAATCGATCAGCCGGGTATTGAGCTGGTAGTCGCCCACCACGCCCGAGCCCATGGGCGCGACCACGGCAAAGACGCCTGCCGTCTCCAGCCGCTGGCGCAGCAGCCAGGTCAAGCGCTTGCCCGGCAGCTCGGCCCACTGGGCGAATTCATAGTGCGACCGGGTGCCCGGCTCACGGCTGTAGGCCAGACCCGGTTCCTGATAGAAGGCGGGCGCATCCATCTCCCGCAGCAACAGCACGCCGGGGTGGCTGTTCGGCAGGTGGATGGCCGGTCCCGGATCGGTCAGGACGTAATGGGTGACGGGCTGGGACGATCCGGACAGACTGGTGCAGCCAGCCAGCATGAGGGCCACGATGAACGGCAACATCCTTTTCATTTCCTGATCTCCTCGCCCGGCCCAAGGCCATGCGGATTGGGGCCGAACAGCACCCTGGCCGGATCGGACAGCGCCCGGCCGCTGTCCTTCAGCGCATCGCCGGCCTCGCGCAGGGACTGGGCCGTGGACTGGATATCCTGACCGGCCAGATCGGTGGTCAGCTTGACTTGGGAACTCAGCGTGGTGACTTCCTGATCCATCCGGACCAGCGTGGCGCGGGACGACACCAGCGTGGCGGAGGCGTTGCCCAGAACTGCGTTCAGTTGCGTGGTGGTGCTCTGTAGCGAGGTCCGGGCCTCGGCGCCCAGGCCGTCCATCTGGTCGGCGGCGTGCTGCACGCTGACCAGCGCGGTCTGCATTTCAGGCATGGTCTTTTTCAGGTCGCCGGTCACGCTATCGAGATTGCTCAGGGTCTGCGCAAAGGCGCGCTGATTCCGGTCCGAGAGCAGGGTATTGAACCGATCGAGCGCCTCCTGGCTGGTCTTGCTCAGTTCCTCGAGATTGTCGGTCACCTTGGCCAGTTGCGAGACCCCTTCCGGGATGACGGGGTATTTCTCGCCTTCGGGAACGAGGGTCAACGGTGCCTGCGCCTGGGGCGGATTTTCCAGATCGATCGCCGCCAGCCCGGTCACCAGATGGCGCGAGACCACGGCCTCGACCCCGTCCATGACCGGGGTACGGGCATCGACCTGGAGCAGGACGCGAACCTTGTGCGCCTCGCCCGGCAGGATGGCATAGTCCATTACCTTGCCGACCTTGATGCCCTGCATGCGCACGTCGCTATTGATCTGCAGGCCCTCGAGCGACTGCACGCGGAAATAGACGATGTAGCGTTCCTGATCCTTGGTGCCGGACCGGCCCGCGAGCCAGAACAGGCCGCCGATCAGCAGCGCGGCCAGGATCAGGGTAGCCAGTCCGACCCGGATGTATCTCGCTTCAGATTCCATATGAGCACCTCATGAAGTTCCCCGCGACAGTGCCTGGGCGGAAAAATAGGACTGTATCCAGGGATGGTCGACCTTGGCCACGTCGGCCACCGGGCCGTCGGCGATGACCTTGCCGCCGTGCAGCACCACAACCCGATCCACCATGCCCCACAGGGTATCGAGATCATGCGTGGTCAGCAACGCGGTCAGGCCCAGGCTGTCGCACAGGGTGCGGAGCAATCGGTCGAACTCCCGCGCACTGATCGGGTCGAGGCCGGAGGTCGGCTCGTCCAGGAACAGCATTTCCGGTTGCAGAGCCAGCGCACGGGCCAGCGCCGCCCGTTTCTTCATGCCGCCGGACAGCTCGGACGGCCGCTTGGCGGCGGCGTCCAGCGGCAGGCCAGCCAGCCGGATGTTCAGCGCGATCACCTCGTTCTGCAGGCTGGCCGGCAACTTCAGGTGTTCGCGCAGGGGCGCCGCGATGTTCTCGGCCACGGTCAGTGAGGAAAACAATGCACCTTCCTGGAACAGCATGCCGAATCGTTGCCGCACCTGATTGAGCGCCTGCGGCGACAGGCTCCAGATATCCTCGCCCAGCAGCCGGATCGACCCGCCCGATGTCCGCAGCAGGCCGACGCATTCGCGCAGCAGGACGGTCTTGCCGGTACCACTGCCGCCGATCAGGGCCACTACCTCGCCCTTGTTCACTCGGAAATTCACGCCGTCGTGCAGCAACTGCCCGGCCAGTTGGGTATACACGCCGTCGACTTCGAGCACGCTCATCACTAAAGCTCCGGATGCAGGATGGCAAACATGGCATTGATCAGAATCACCGCGACTAGGCTGGAAACCACGGTCGACGTGGTTTTGTCGCCGACGCTGCGCGCATCCCGGCTCACCGCAAAGCCGTTGCGGCAGGCGATGAAGGCGATGGCGGCGGCAAAAACCGGCGCCTTGTACAGGCCGTAGACCACCATATCGACCGGTAGCACGTCCTTCAACCGGGTGACGAAGGTAACAAAGGTGATGTCGAGCTGGCTGGAGGCGATGACCGCTGACCCGGCGATGCCAACAATGTCGCCGAAGAAGGTCAGCAGCGGCATGGCGATGACGATCGCGATCAGGCGCGGGACGACCAGGACCTGCATCGGCGACAGGCCCAGGGTGGTGATGGCATCAATCTCCTCGGTCACTTTCATGGCGCCGATCTGTGCGGTGAAGGCCGCGCCGGAACGACCTGCCATCAGGATGGCAACCAGGAGCGGCGACAGTTCGCGCGCCATGGCCATCGATACGCCGTCGACGATGAAGATGTTGGCGCCGTATTTCTCGATCTGGATGCCCAGCAGGTAGGCGAACACCACCCCGATCAGGAAGGTCATCAGGGCGACGATGGGCAGGGCGCGCAGACCGACGTTTTCCAGCTGGACGAAGGTTTCCCGGGCGCGGAAGCCGGCCGGCCGCCGGACCAGGTCGAACAGCGATTCGCCCAGCCAGCCCAGGAAGCCGATGATGTTCGGCAGACGGCCAGCCAGGCGGCTGACCCGGTGCCCGAGGCGGGCGAGCAGGCCCGGCTGCATCGGTTCGGGCAGGGCGGGCACATCCAGCCGCTCGGCCACCAGCCGAACCAGGCCGAGCTGGTCTTCGGCAAAGCCAGTCAGTCCGATCTGCTGCCATGGAAAACCTGCCGCCTGCAGATGGTTGCGCAACAGCATGACGCCGGTGCCGTCCAGCCTGGCCAGCCCGCTGCCGTCCAGCGTCAACGCGCCGCCCTTGGGCCATTCGAACCCGCTCAGAAGTCGGTCCAGGCTGGCCAGTCGGGCCAGCCGCCAGTCGCCGGCCAGCCGCAGCACGCCGCCCGATTCGGTCCGTTCAAGGAAAATCGGGGGGCTGTCCGTCATGGTTAGCGGGCCAGCCTGGCCAGAAGCGTGTCGTGGACGCCGCCGAAGCCGCCGTTGCTCATCACCAGTATCTGGTCGCCGGATCGCGCCTCGCCGGCGACGGCCTCAACCAGTTGGGCCAGGTCGTCGTACGTGCCAGCCTTGTCGCCAAGCGGCGCCAGCGCGGCAGCGGCGTCCCAGCCCAGATCCTTCGAATAGCAAAACACCTTCTGGGCATCCTTAAGGCTGCCCGCCAGTTCATCCTTCAGCGTGCCCAGCTTCATGGTGTTGGAGCGCGGTTCCAGCACGGCCAGGATTCGGGCACCGCCAACACGGGAGCGCAGGCCGGCCAGGGTGGTTTCGATGGCGGTCGGGTGGTGGGCGAAGTCGTCGTAGACAGTGATCCCATTGACCGTGCCGCGCAGTTCAAGCCGGCGCTTCACGTTCTGGAACCGAGCCAGGCCTTCAATCGCCACCTGCGGCGACACGCCCACGTGACGCGCGGCGGCGATGGCGGCCAGGGCGTTGTGGCGGTTGTGCTCGCCGACCAGGTCCCAGTTAACCCTGCCAACTGGTTGGTCGTCCAGGGTGACGTCGAAGCTGGTGGCGTCAGTGGCCTTGGCCTTCCAGCCGAAGCCCGGCCCGGCGAAGTATTCCACCCCGCTCCAGCAGCCCTTGCCCAGCACCCGCAGGATATTCTGGTCGCCGCCGTTGGCCACCACCAGGCCATTGCCCGGCACCGTGCGGACCAGATGATGGAACTGGGTCTCGATCGCCACCAGGTCCGGAAAAATATCGGCGTGGTCGTATTCCAGGTTGTTCAGGATCGCGGTGCGCGGATGGTAGTGGACGAACTTGGAACGCTTGTCGAAGAAGGCGGTGTCGTACTCGTCGGCCTCGATCACGAAGAAAGGCGACTCGGTCAGCCGCGCAGAGACGCCGAAGTTCATCGGCACGCCGCCGACCAGGTAGCCGGGATTGAGCTTGGCGTCCTCCAGTATCCAGGCCAGCATGGCCGAGGTGGTGGTCTTGCCATGGGTACCGGCGACAGCCAGCACCCATTTGTCTTTCAAGACCTGTTCGTACAACCACTGTGGTCCGGAAATATAAGGCAGGCCACGATTGAGGATTTCCTCCATCAGCGGCTGCTTGCCCCGGCTGACCACGTTGCCGACCACGAATATGTCGGCGCCGATGTCGGCCTGCCCGGCGCCGAAGCCCTCGATCAGCTCGATACCCTGGGCCTGCAATTGGGTGCTCATGGGCGGATAGACCTGTGCGTCGCAGCCGGTGACCCTGTGGCCGGCCTGCTTGGCAATGACCGCGATGCCGCCCATGAAGGTGCCGCAGATGCCGAGGATGTGTATATGCATTATGGAACTCGTTGGAAAGCGCCAGACCTGTCCGGGCGCGTACCGGTAATTTAATTTATCCTGCAGATTGTCGTTAATGACTGCATCGAGCGGGAAAATACCAGATCAGAGGGGCCAATGCCTCTGGTTCCGCTCAATGCGAGGCATTTCCCCGTAGCATATCGTTTTCCGGACGATCTATTATTGCCGGGTGACTTTGATCCGGTGCGGTTTTTTACCTTAATCCGGCGACAGGAGCGGACTCTGAAACACTTGCGGCTTATCCACAGCAACCCGTCAGGGCATTTGGCCACGGCAGGGATCACGGCCTCGCCGGAAGCGGCGACCGTGTTCATCGTCGACGATCGCGCGACCGCACGCAGCCTGCTCGAGGGACTGGCCAAGTCATTGGGCGACGAGGTGGCAGTCGAATGCTTCGCCGATCCCAGGCAGGCATTGGAACGGGCGGGAAGCCTGATCCCGGACCTGATCATTACCGATTACCGCATGCCCGCCATGGATGGCATCGAATTCACCCGCCGGCTGCGTGCCATCAAGGCGTTGGCCGACATCCCGATCGTCATCATCACGGTCGTCGAAGACCGGAAAGTCCGCCACCTCGCACTGGAAAGCGGCGCCACCGACTTCCTGACCCGCCCCATCGATCCGCATGAATGCCGGGCCCGTTGCCGCAACCTCCTGGCCTTGCGCCGAAGCCAGAAAAAGCTGAGTGACCGCGCCAACCGCCTCGAAGTGCAGGTTGCCCGGGCGACTCAAATGATTCATTCCCGGGAACGGGAAACCCTGATCAAGCTGGCCAAGGCCGGCGAATACCGGGATGAGAACACGGGCAACCACATTTACCGGATGGCCCGGTTCAGCAGCCTCATTGCGCGGAAGCTGGGCCTGAATGGGCAGGAATGCGAAGACATTGAGGTGGCGGCGCCCATGCACGACCTGGGCAAGATCGGGATACCGGACAACATACTGCTCAAGCACGGGGCGCTGACGCCTCAGGAATGGATGATCATGAAGACGCACCCGGTCATCGGCCATGACATCCTCGCGGACAGCCCGTCCCATTACCTGCGCCTGGGGGCGCTGATCGCCCTGTGCCACCATGAACGATACGACGGCAAGGGTTATCCGCACGGCCTGGCCGGAGAGGCCATTCCGCTGTCTGCACGCATCGTCACGGTGGCCGATGTCTTCGATGCGCTCACGACCGCACGCCCCTACAAGCAGGCCTGGACATTCGAGGCGGCCCTGGACTACATCAACGAACAGAAGGGCACCCATTTCGACCCGAACTGCGCACAGGTTTTCCTCGATAGCACCGACGAGGTCCGGCGCATCATGCGCGAATACCAGGACGAAGAAGACTCGGCGCCATGATTCAAGCCTGGAGTCGCCAACTGAAAACCCTTTTCGGCAAGCTGGCCGAACGGGTGCGGGCGCGTCCCGATTCAGAGTTTCAGCA
>JARLJM010000109.1 GCA_031291185.1 Parasulfuritortus sp.
AAGGAATTGCCGATGCCGCCGATGATTGAAGCCGTGCCGAGATTGCCGGCCGACGCAGAATAGGCGCTATTCTGAAATGAGATGTTGCTGGCCATCGTTTGGGCTGGCAAGCGTGTTACCGTAGCCGCCGGAATCCGGCGGTATTGTTGAATAACTAGGAGTCAAAATGATTGCGATCAACGACCAGGGCAAACTGATCAGCATTTCCGTCATGGGCGAATTCACCGTGGCGGATTACAAGGAGTTCGAACAGCATGTCCTGGACCACCTCAAGGCCGGTGGCGTGAACCTGCTGCTGGATGTGCGCGACATGATCCGCTATACCCTCGATGTGGTATGGGAGGAGATCAAGTTCAATCGCGAGCACCGCTATGATTTCCGCAAGATCGCGGTGGTGACCGGAAACGAGTGGATGGTCTGGATTGCCTGGCTGAATAGCCTGCTTGTCGATGGTGAACTTCAGGTGTTCGACGACCCCGGTGTGGCCATGGAGTGGCTGGAAGCAGACGCTTAATGCGTCATCCCCGCGCAGGCGGGGATCCAGATGCTTGATTCAACAATGGGTTCCTGCTTACGCGGGAACGACAAAGCAAAATACAGTTTCCTTCAGAAGAAATTCATCCGGGCGATTTTCTGGCTCAGGATGCTTGCCAGTTGAGGCTGGTATTGGGCGATGATCGGTAGCACCGGATATACGGTATTGACCTGGCCGCGATCGATCTGGCGAGTCGAAGCCTCGTAGTAATTCTGGGCGGCATCGTAAGGAAGGCCGGCAGAAAGCTGAACATTGCCGAGCTCGCCCCATGCGTCCGCATCCTCCGGATGGGCATCGAGGTAACTTTCATAGATGCCGATTGCCAAGCCGTATCGGTGTTCCCTAGCCGCAATTCGCGCCGCCATGGCAGGGTTCATGGCATGTTCCGGCGCGCTGGACCGGACGGTTACGGTACTGGCTGTATTGTCTTGATTGGTTTTCTTGACGTCGGAAGTCGGCGTTGAGTTCGTGACTGCCTGTGCCAGATGAGGTGTGGAGACTGGAGCCGTTGCGTGCTGATCGGCAGCCGGCGTCTTGGTCTCGATCCTGGTTTTGTCCTGTTGTTTGGCAACCGCTACTTTTTCTGATTCTGCCGGTTTTGCCGTGACCTGAGCCGACAAGGGTTGCAGGGTCTGTTTTGCGCGTTGATCCACGGGGTAGGACGGATGGGCAGGATGAGTGAGGCTGGCAGTGGATTTGTTGGCGGCTACAGCAGGGGGCTTGTTTGCTTCCCGCCGGCGGTCAACTTCCTGGGTGATTTTATGGGCGACCTTGGTGGCGATCAGTCCGATCTTCGCTCCGGATTGATCCACATAGGGTTTGACGCCGGAATTCGGGGTGAAATACAGGATGGCAACGGCTGCAATGATCAGTATCAAGAGCCAGAAAAGCCCGCTGACAGTCGAATGGCGGCTGACCAGTGCGCGTTCGATCCGGGCGGAGGACTGACTGAACTTGTTCGCAGAGTCAGCCAGCTTGGCGATTGAGTCGCCAAACTTGTCAGCCAGCTCGTTCAATCTGGCATCTGTGTTGTAGGTTTCTGCTTGTCCCATGAATTCGGACTCCTGTTTCCAAAGTTTCATTCGATTTTTCTGACGCGGCTGACTGTAATCGATTGCAGTGTGCGAAAAAGAAGCCCTTCCAGGGCGGAAGAGCTTCCTTGACTGCCACTCGGCATGTTTCCAGGCCGGCGACTTGAGTCGCGTATCAGTTTGACTGATGTGCAGCTTGCGGTGCAACCGGGGGTTGCTGGCCATTGGCAACCTGGGCAATACCGGCGGGCGGCATGTCCTGGCTACCGGCCTGAGCCAGCTTCATCGACAGATCATTCGCCAGAGCAGGATTGACTTGGGCGATGACGGGCATCAATTCGACGACACGTTCCGGCTGCTTCTGGTCGATAAGCAGCTTGGCGGCATCGTAATAGGCCTGAGCGGCCTCGGGAAGCTTGCCGGTCGTGAAATAGACATTGCCCAGTTCGCCGTCAGCATCGGCATTGGCGGGGTTCTTCTTGATATATTCCTTGTAGGCGGCCACGGAGGCATCCAGATCGCCCTTGGCATAGGAATCGCGTGCCAGGTTCAGTTGGTCTTGGGAAGCGCCCTTGCCAAACGGTCCATCGGGTACGGTTTGACCGATTACGGACTTGACCTGATTCACGGCATGGTCGGCGACCGGCTTGAACCAGGCAGTGTAGCGATAAACCAGGAACACGACGATCAGGAGAAGCAGCGCTCCTACAATCCAGTTTGCAACTTTGCTAAGCATGACTCTCACTCCAATGTGAATGGCTGAAAATTTCTTTGTATGTCACACGACAGGCAACCATCGCCGCCTGTCGTGGCATTTTTTATTTACCACCAACCGCCGTTGTTGCCCCAGCCGTTGTTGCCACCCCAGCCGTTATTGCCGTTCCAACCGTTGTTGCCATTGCCCCAGCCGCCGCCATTACCGTTGGCGCCGCCACCCATGTTGAAGCCGAAGTTGCCGCTGGCATTTCCGTTGGCGTTGCCGTTGCCGTAACCATTGCCATAGCCGTTCCCGTTGCCGTAGCCACGGCCGTAACCGTTACCATAGCCGTTGCCATAACCATTGCCGTAGCCGTTGTTACCCCAGCCATTGCCATAGCCAGGACCGTAGGCGGGGCCATAGTAGCCAGGCGCCGGAGCGGCTTGGCCCTGGCTCATGTAGGGGCCCTGGGGCGCAGGGGCGGCGGTGGCTACGGCGCAATAGGTGGCGCCGGCAGCCAGGACGAGGGCCAGCAGGGTCTTGCTTGCGGATACGTTGTTCTTCATTTTTAACTCCTTGATTAGATTGAGTTGCATGACTTCTTCCAGCATGTGCAGAAAATCAGCCTGCTTTGATGTAAGCCCCATACATATGGCCCCCTAAGCGTCCAGACCAATCACTGCGACTTCTTCTCGGTTTCCGGGACATCCGTTGCCAAGATATTTCTACTACTTGGGGGGGGCATTAAGCCCCCCGCTTGCCTGCTTTACATCCAGCCGTTGTTATTCCAGCCATTGCCACCGTTGGCGGCGCTGTTGCCGGAACCGTTCATGTGGCCACCGAAGCCGAAGTTGGCATTCATGTTGGCGTGACCCTGGCTCTGGCCATAACCTTGGCCATAACCCTGGCCATAGCCACGGCCGTAGCCTTGGCCATAACCGTAACCGTTCTGGTAGTTCTGCGGGCCATAGTAGTAGCCGGGTGCATAACCAACGGGGGCGTAACCAGCCGGGCCATTCGCATCGGCTGCATTACCCTGGCCTTGCATTTGGGGATAGGCGGCGATCTGGTCATTATTGGAGGCATGGGTACGGGCATAGCCGTAACCACCCACTGCGGCGATGGCAGCGACCGACAACAGGGGCAGGGTGATCAGGGCCCATTTCGGAGCACGCTTCAGGAAGGACTGTTTTTCAGCAGTGGCGGCAGGTGCCGTCGATTCGACAGTTTCTGCTGCAGCAGTTGTGTTTTCCTGGGTGATCTCGTTTTCCGTTTGCTTTTCCATTTTTTGACTTCCTCTAAGCATGTTGCGAAAGAACTGTTGCTCGCCTATCGAGTAACAGTGGGACATAGATTCAGACCCCCTTTGTGAGCAGTTCCTGAACCGGAAACCTTTGCTGCCGAACGCGTACTTATCTACTAAATTACGAATATATGAATATTATAATATTCAGAATATATTTCCATGTCTAGTGGAAATTGACCAGTGTGGTTTGGCCGGTATGAACGGGGAATGTGAAAGATTGCTCGGGTCAATGACTAAATGGATTGGTCCGATCCTTGTCCGGATGCGGGTTCACGGGGCTGGCATGGAACATGCTGATATCCAGTACAACCGGACGGAATATCATGGACATCCTAGCCAAGAACTACCGCCTCAATGAGGCCTACGACGAACTGATCGGCCCTGACCGCCAGCCGCGTCCCGCCGCCAAGCCACTGTTCGATTATCTGGCCAGCATCGATGCCGGCACACTCGATGCCCGCCGCAAGGCCGTCGAGGCCGCAATCATGACCATGGGCATCACCTTCACGGTCTATAGCGATGCGGGCAATATCGATCGCGCATGGCCATTCGATATCATTCCCCGGATCATCGCCCGCAGCGAGTGGGAGCATATAGAGGCTGGCCTGAAGCAGCGTCTGCAAGCCTTGAATCTGTTCATCAGCGATCTCTACAACGCACAGCGCATTGTCAAGGATGGTGTGTTTCCGATCGAGGTGCTGGAGGGATCCAGGAACTTCCGCGAGCAGTGCAAGGGCATTACGCCCCGTTTTGGTGTCTGGGCACATATCTGCGGCACCGATCTGGTGCGAGACAAGGACGGGACGGTCTATGTTCTGGAAGACAATCTGCGCGTTCCCTCCGGCGTGTCCTACATGCTGGAAAACCGGCAATTGATGAAGCGGATGTTCCCGGAAATATTTCAGGCGGCGACCATTCTTCCGGTGGACGACTATCCGACCCGCCTGCACGACACGCTGGCCGCGCTATCGCCGCGTGAGGGCGAGCGGCCGGTGATTGTCGTGTTGACCCCCGGTATCTACAACTCGGCCTATTTCGAACACAGCTATCTGGCCCAGCAGATGGGCGCCTTTCTGGTCGAAGGTTCCGATCTGGTGGTGAATGGCGACGATTGCGTCTACATGAAGACCATCTCCGGCCTGCGCCGGGTCGATGTGATCTATCGCCGGATCGACGACGACTTCCTCGACCCCGAGGCCTTCCGGCCCGATTCCGCGCTGGGCGTGCCGGGCCTGATGCGGGCCTGGCGGGCAGGCAAAGTGGGGATCGCCAATGCGCCGGGCGCGGGCGTGGCCGACGACAAGGTGGTCTACGCCTTCGTGCCCAGGATGATCAAATATTATCTGGGCGAGGAACCGATCCTGGCCAATGTGCCCAGTTACCTTTGCATGTACGAGGACCAGCGCGACTACGTGCTGGCCAATCTGGACAAGCTGGTGGTCAAGCCGGCCAACGAATCGGGTGGCTACGGCATGTTGATCGGGCCGCGCTCCAGCAAGGAGGAGCGCGCCCAGTTCGCCGAGCTGATCAAGGAAAATCCGCGCAACTACATGGCCCAGCCGACGCTCGACATCTCCACCGCGCCGACCCTGTTCAACGACCAGCTCTCGCCCCGGCATCTCGACCTGCGTCCCTTCGTCCTGCAATCGGATCGAATGTATGTGACTACCGGTGGCCTGACCCGCGTGGCGATGAAAGAGGGCTCTTTGGTGGTCAACTCGTCCCAGGGCGGCGGCAGCAAGGACACCTGGATCGTCGATATGGAGGGTGTCTGATGTTATCGAGAGTCGCCGAAAGCCTGTACTGGATGACCCGTTATCTGGAGCGGGCCGAGAATACCGCGCGCCTGATCAATAGTTCGACCCAGGTGTTGCTCGACCTGCCCAAGGGAGCTTCCTTCGGCTGGGATGTGCTGATCAGGGTGGTTGGCCTGGATCATCAGGTGCGAGAGCGTGGCATCAAGCTGGACGAAGCCAGCATCATGGCCTTCCTGATCGAGGACGAGGACAACCCCAGCTCCATCCTGTCCAGCATCCATTATGCGCGGGAAAATACCCGCACCTTCCGCGAAGTGCTGCCCATGGAAATCTGGGAGCGGATCAACGGGCTGTACCTCTATATCCGCCAGAACGCCAAGCGGGCGACCCATGGCCGAAGCGAGCGCTACGAAGTGCTCAATAGCGTGATTGAGCGGCGCCAGTCCATCGTCGGCCTGCTTGCCGGTTCCATGAGCCACGACATCGCCTTCCAGTTCCTCAAGTTGGGCCGCAACCTGGAGCGGGCCGACATGACCACCCGCATCGTCGACGTCAACTCTGCCGTCCTTTTGCCCACCGACGAAGGTCTTGCGGTTCCGGCCATGGAGCGGCTGTGGATGAGCACGCTGAATGCCCTGTCCGCCTACCAGATGTACCGCCGACACGTCGGTGTCCATGTGCGGGCGCACGATGTGGTGCAATTCCTGTTGAAAGACCCGCACTTCCCGCGCACGGTGCACCATTGTCTGAACGAGATCGAGGGCTGCCTGTCCGTCTTGCCGGAACATGAGCAGGCCATGAAGGCGGCGCGCCAGGCCTACCGCCGGCTGGACATGATGAAGCTCGACGGACTTGCGCCGGTGGTGCTGCATGAATATCTGGATCAGGTTCAGGCCGATCTTAGCGCCATCCACGAAGCGGTTTCACAGCAGTACTTTTATCTCCATCACCATCCCGTCGCTGAACAAAGCCAGAGCCAATAGACATGTCCGCATCACTGAACTTTCCCCGCTACGGGGACAAACTCAACTCGCCCTTCTTCGAGGAATTCCTGATCAAGCTGCTTGAGGAACGGGACCGGGTCGGCCTGACCGAGGCCGTCCGACAGATCGACGCCCTGATGATCACCGTCGAGCCAGGCAACTCGCTGGCCTATATCGGCGAGCTGTGCCTGATGACGCCCTATCACTATCTGGTGACGCTGGAATCGCAGGACCACGACACCCATGTCCTGCGCATCGACATGAACTCGCCGGACATCCTGCTCCGGGAGGTGAAGAACCCCAACACCCGCGGCATCTTCCGCAGCCTGAACGAGGTCTATCCGATCGGCGCGCACAAGCCCAATTCGCGCTACATGGGCGAGGTGTTCCGGGTCGAGAACCTGCACGACGTGGTCGAGATGCAAAAGTCGCGCGACGTGCGTTTCTTCAACCAGGCACAGATTCGCAAGCTGGAGTTGCCTGGCAACATGGCGGTGGTCAAGCCCAGCCCCTACACCCACAACATCGTCGGCTACTGGGAACGGCCGGAATCGGACATCCGGATCTACGCCCTGGGCTGGAGCACGATCCGCGACGACGTCAATGCCGCCTACCAGAATGCCAAGAACACCCAGGCTCGGCTCGGCCTCGATACGATGCTGCTGCCCATCGATCACCTCGCCACCCGCGTCTACTCGCAGAACCGCGAAGCCGCCATCCTCGAATACCTCACCCTGACCAGCTATTACTACTGGGGCTCCTACGACATCGCCGACCAGAATTCGAGCACCAACGTCACCAAGAGCGTGCACCACAACAACGAACTGGAGAGCCCGGCCAAGGTCTTCACGGCGGCGAACCACCCCTATTTCGTCAATCACCTGCTCAAGCTGCCGTCGCCGACCGAGCAGTTCGTGCGCAATTTCGGTCCCCGCCTGCACCACTTGGCGGTCGCCGTGGCGGATGGCGAAGTCAAGGGTCAGCCCAACATCGACTACGTCGTGGACAGCCTGCGCCATTGTGGCCAGGACTTTTTGCTGGACGTGATCGGTTCCAAGGAGGAGGGCCTGAAGCAGATCTTCTCCAGCGCCTCGGAATATTCCAGCCTGATCGTCGAATACGTGCAGCGCTTCGGTGACTTCCAGGGCTTCTTCACCAAGGACAACGTCTCGGAACTCACCCATGCCGCCGGCGTGGATGAAACGCTAAAGGCGCTGCAGGCAGAGGTTTCATAGGCTGGATATATACCTCTGGCCTTGAAGATGTGACAGAATCGCGGCCTTGCCCTCGTAGCTCAGTGGATAGAGCGACCGCCTCCTAGATATGGGCACCCGGCACCGAAAGGCCCGGAGTGAATGGAGTCAAATTCGGGGAAACCTCTGCTATCGAGATAGCGTGGCAATCCCGAGCCAAGCCCGCCAGATCAACCTGGCAGGGAAGGTGTAGAGACTAGACGGCTCCCGCCTAAAGCCACCTGGCCATGGCGAAGGGATAGTCCAGACCGCAAACGGTTAATTCGGCAGTGAAAACTGTAGCGGTATGAAGCGGTAGGTCACAGGTTCGATTCCTGTCTTGGGCGCCACGTACTTCTCGCGAATTCCTCGAACTCTGTCTGTGGCAAGGGGCGGCTGAACAGATAGCCCTGATAGGCATCGCAGCCATGAGCTTCGAGAAATGCGCGTTGTGATTCTGTCTCCACGCCCTCGGCAATGACGTTCATGTTCAGCCCGCGACCCATGGTGATGATGGTTCTCGCAATGGTCTCGTCGTTTTTCTTGCCGGGAAGATTCCGCACGAAAGACCGGTCGATCTTGAGCTGGTCGAGCGGCAGGCGTGCCAGATAGGACAGGGACGAGTAGCCGGTACCGAAATCGTCCATCGAAAACCGGACGCCCAGTCGCTTGATTGCGTGCATCTTCTCGATGGCGTCCTCGACATTCTCCAGCACCAGGCTTTCCGTCAGTTCGAGTTTCAGACGCGCCGGATTGATGCCGCTGGTTTCAAGAACCCGCGCTACCTGCGGCACGAAGTCAGGCTGCCGGAATTGTCGTGCACTGACGTTAACCGCGATTTGCAGTTCACGGCTATGTGCATCGTTTTCCCAGGATTTGATCTGTGCGCAAGCGGTGTCCAGTACCCAGAGGCCTATCGGCAGAATCAGGCCGGTGTCTTCCGCCAGCGGGATGAATTCATCCGGCGGCACCAGTCCCCGCTCAGGGTGCTGCCAGCGAATGAGTGCTTCGGCCCCTGTCATCTGGCCGTTGCTCTCTACCTGGGCCTGGTAGTGAAGCAAGAACTGGTTTCCCGCAATCGCCTGTCTTAGATCTCCCTCCAGCGCCGCCTGTTTTATCATCGCGGCTTCCATGGCCGGATCAAAGAATCGAATGGTATTCCGGCCGGCTGCCTTGGCCTTGTACATGGCCAGATCAGCCTGCTTCAGCAAGTCATCGTGGGTGGCAAGATTCCCCCTGAACAGGGTGACGCCGATGCTGGCGGTGCTGTGGTGATCGGTATAGTCAAGTCGGTAGGGCAGGTTGAACGAGGCGAGAATCTTTTCCGCGACGATCTCGATATCCGTGGCGGCTTCTTTCTGGTTCGAGCTCAATTCGGATACGACGACCACAAACTCGTCGCCGCCCAGCCTGGCAACGGTATCGATTTCCCGGATGCATGACCTGACCCGCAGTGCGACCTGCTTCAGGAACTTGTCGCCGACGTCATGTCCTTGCGTATCGTTGAGCATCTTGAAGTTGTCCAGGTCAATGAACAGCAGTGCACCAAAGCGGCCCGTACGCGAACCTGTAGACATGGCCTGGGTCAGGCGATCCATCAGCAGCATCCTGTTCGGCAGGCCGGTAAGCTGGTCGAAGAAAGCCAATTCATTGATTTTTTCTTCGGCTTGTTTTTGTTCCGTTATGTCGTAATGCGAACCGATGTAATGGGTCACCGTGCCTTCGTCGTTCTTCACCGCCGAGATGGTGAGCCATTTCGGATATTCGTTGCCATTCTTGCGTCGATCCCAGATTTCCCCCTGCCATACACCCGTGCGGTTTATCGACTCCCACATCTGGCGATAGAAGTCGGCACCGTGTCTGCCTGACTTGAGCAGGCGTGGTGTCTGGCCCACTGCTTCCTCGGCCGTGAAGCCGGTAATTTCGGTGAAGGCCCGATTGACGCGCAAGATGACGGTGTCGGCGTCGGTGACAATCATGGCTTCTTGCGACTCGAAGGCCGATGCGGCGATGCGCAGCTCTTCTTCAGCTTTTTTGCGCCGGATGAAGCTGGCCAGGATGCCGGCGACGGAGTTAAGGAATTGTTCCTTGGCCTGGTCCCGCTCGAAACCGTGGGGCAGGTAGAGCACCATGACGCCGATAACCTTACCCTCGGAGAGCAGCGGCAGGTTGTAGTGTCCATGCTCGCCCATGCCGGGATAGCTGATCTCGTGCCGTCCATCCACACAATGGGAGAACTGTATCTCCCGGCTGGCAGCGGCGGCACCGCACAGGCAACGTCCCAGCGGTACCCGGTTGCACAGCGTCAGGATTTCCTGCGAAAGCGCGTGGGACGCATACAGGCGCAGCGTTTTGGCATCCTCCTCCATCAGGAAAATGCCGCCCTTGGGCAGCAGGGACAGCCAGGAAATTTCCAGCAAACGGGACAGGCACAGCTCCAGCGTTTCCTTCATGGGGCCGCCCTTGACCACGTTTTCCAGCATTTCCCGCAGAACGGCCTGTTGCTCCCGGTCCAACCGCAGCATGGCTTCGATGTTCTTGCGTTCGGCGAGCGAGGCTTCGGCGGAGTCGCGCGCCTGCTCAAGACTTTC
>JARLJM010000009.1 GCA_031291185.1 Parasulfuritortus sp.
ATCCTGATCGCGTCCGAGGTCTTCGTGAATGCGCTTGAGCACCTGGGCGAACGGCTGGGTATCTCGGAAGGGGTGACCGGTTCGATCTTTGCCGCGGTCGGGACGGCCATGCCGGAAACCATTGTGCCCTTGCTGGCCATCTTCGGTGGCACCCAGAACCAGCAGATCAACGAGGAAATCGGCGTCGGCGCCATTCTCGGCGCACCGCTGATGCTGTCCACCCTTTCGCTGTTCATGATGGCGGCCTCGGTCTGGAAGCGGCGAGGCACCCGGGGGCATCTGACCCCGGAGCGTACCGGCCTGACCCGCGACCTGAATTTCTTTCTGGCTGCGTTTTCCCTGGCCTGCATTGCCATGTTCGTGCCCCATGACACGGCCGGTTTTCGCGCTACGCTGGCCATCGTCATGGTGATGATCTATTTCTTCTACATCATGCTGACCCTGAAGGCCTCCGGGAAACTGGTCAAGGACGGCCATGCCACCGAGGCCGGGGCGCCCATGTGGCTGGCACGCACCGGGTTGCCGACCAACTACCTGACCATCTTCCTCCAGTTGGGCCTGGGCCTGATCATGCTGGTGGGCGGGGCGAAGGGGTTCATCACCGGGGTCGAACAGGCGGCGCCTCTGCTGGGCATCTCGGCCCTGGTGCTGTCCCTGATGATCGTTCCCATTGCGACCGAACTGCCGGAAAAGGTCAATTCGATACTCTGGATTCGCCGTCACAAGGACACCATGGCCTTCGGCAACATCACCGGTGCGATGGTGTTCCAGGGTACGCTGCTGCCGGCCATCGGTATCCTGCTGACGCCCTGGGCGCCGCAGAAAGAGGTTCTGGCCGGTGTGCTCATCACCCTGCTGGCGGCGGGATGGGTACGCTTCATGTTGATGCGTGGCCAGTTGCGGGTCTGGCATCTGGGGCTCAATGGCGGCCTCTACGCCACGTACCTTGCCATTGCGCTGGGCTGACCCGCGCGGCGCGCGTTATGGGGCGGTCAGCCCCTTGGGCAGGGCGAAATTGACCTTCTCCTCGATGCCGTCCTGCAACTGCACTCCGGCGGCACCGAGTTCCTTCAGGCGCGCAATCACTCCATCCACCAGTACCTCCGGCGCGGAGGCCCCGGCCGTGACGCCGATGTGATGCTTGCCAGCCAGCCAGGCCGGGTCGAGCTGGCTGGCGTTGTCGATCATATAGGCTTCCCGGCCCAGGCTGGCCGCGACCTCGCGCAGGCGGTTGGAGTTGGAACTGTTGGGCGAGCCGACCACAATGACCAGGTCGCACTGGTCGGACAGCCGCTTCACCGCATCCTGGCGGTTCTGGGTGGCGTAGCAGATGTCGTCCTTCTTGGGGCCGACGATCAGCGGGAAGCGGCCGGTCAGGGCGACCACCACTTTTGCGGCATCGTCGACTGACAGCGTGGTCTGGGTGACGTAGGCCAGTCGATCCGGGCGGGTCACATTCAGCTGGGCCACGTCTTCCGGAGTCTCCACCAGATACATGCCGCCACTGGCCTGGCCCATGGTGCCTTCCACTTCGGGATGGCCCTTGTGGCCGATCATGACGATTTCATAGCCGGCCTCGCGCAGCTTGACCACTTCCTTGTGCACCTTGGTCACCAGCGGACAGGTGGCATCGAACACATTGAGGCCGCGCGCCTCGGCCGCCAGGCGGACCGATTGCGGCACGCCGTGGGCGCTGAAGATCAGGGTGGCGCCATCCGGCACGTCGTTCAGGTCTTCGATGAAGATCGCGCCCTTGGCCTTCAGGCTATCGACGACAAACTTGTTGTGCACCACTTCGTGCCGGACGTAGATAGGTGCGCCGAAGCGGGTCAGCGCAGCCTCGACGATGGCGATGGCGCGGTCGACGCCGGCGCAGAAGCCGCGTGGATTGGCGAGCAGGACGTTACTGGTCATGGTCAATGGCGAGGATATGTACTTCGAATTCGACCGGCAGGCCGGCCAGGGGATGATTGAAGTCGACCTCGACGGTTTCGGCACCGACTTCGGTAACCGTGCCCAGCCAGCTGTCCCCGTTGGGCAGGTCGAACTCGACCTGATGGCCAACCGGAAGGTCGGCAGGGAACTCGCTTCGGGGCAGGGTCTGGATCAGGGTCTCGTCGCGTTCGCCGAAGGCCTCCCAGGGGGTTAGGCGCAGGGTCTGATGGGTACCCATGGCCAGTCCGGTCAGGGCGCGTTCCAGACGGGAGTCGATTTCGCCCGCGCCGACCCGGAAGGTCTCCGGCTCATCCGGGAAGGTATTGGCGATTTCCTGGCCCATGCTCGACAGCCGGTAATGCAGGGTCACATGGTCGCCGGGCTGGATGCGCCGTTCGCCGCTCACGGTCGTTCGCGCCTGAACGAGTCGATGATCAACAGTACGGCGCCCACGGTGATGCCGGAGTCGGCGACATTGAAGGCCGGGTAGAACCAGTCATGCCAATGGAAGAGCAGGAAGTCCACCACGTGGCCATAGGCGAAACGGTCGATCACGTTGCCGATCGCGCCGCCCAGGATCAGGGCCAGTGCGGCGCAGAACAGCGGCCGGCCGCGGGTCTTGCGCAGCAGGGACAGGATAATGAAGGCAGCCGCGAGTGCGACGAAGATGAAGAAACCGCGCTGCCAGCCCGGCTGGTTGGCGAACAGGGAGAAGGCTGCGCCGGGATTCTGCCAGTAGACCAGGCTGAAGAACGACGTGACCGGGATGTCCTCGTGCAGGGCGAGCTGGCTCGCAATGGCCAGCTTGGTGGCCTGATCCAGTATCAGGACCAGGCCGGACAGCCAGAGCCAGCGCAGGCCGGATTTCATCTTGGCATCAGGCAAATTCACGCTTTTCGCCCTCGCCGTACAGGTTGCTCACACAGCGGCCGCACAGGCCTGGATGGGCCGGGTTGGCGTCGACGTCCTCGCGCACGTGCCAGCAGCGCTCGCATTTGGCGTGGCCGAGTGCGCCAACCTCGACACGGGTTTCGCCAGCGGCTTTTTCCACCCTGGCCGCCGAGGTGATGGTGACGAAGCGCAGATCGTCGCCGAGGCTGGCCAGCAGCGCGTAGTCGTCGCCGTCGGCGAGGAAGGTCAGATCGGCTTGTAACGACGAGCCGACCTGACCCGCCGCACGCAGTTCCTCGATGCGCTTGGTGGCCATGCTGCGCAGTTCGCGCAGACGGGTCCAGCGGGTGATCAGGGCGTCCTCATTGTCCTGCTTGGGCGGCTCGTGCCAGACTGACAGGAATACGCTGTCGGCCTTGCAGTTGAGGGCCCAGATTTCCTCGGCGGTGAAGGACAGGATGGGCGCCATCAGCCGGGTCAGCGTTTGCAGGATGTGCCACAGCGCGGTCTGCGCAGCGCGGCGGGCGACCGAGTTGGCGCCCGAGGTGTACAGGCGGTCTTTCAGGATGTCGAGATAGAACGCGCCCAGGTCTTCGGAGCAGAAGTTGTGCAGGCGCTGCACCGCGGTGTGGAAGCTGTAGACGCGGTAGTCGGCCAGCACGGCATCCTGCATCTGCCGGGTCAGGGCCAGGGCGTAGCGGTCGATCTCCAGCATGTCGTCGACTTCAACGGCATTGTCCGCCATCTGGAAGTCGGCGGTGTTGGCGAGCAGGAAGCGCAGGGTGTTGCGGATGCGGCGGTAGGCCTCGACCACGCGTTTGAGGATCTCGTCGGAGATGGTCAGCTCGCCCGAGTAGTCGGTGCTGGCCACCCACAGGCGCAGGATCTCGGCGCCCAGTGTGTCGGACACCTTCTGGGGCGCGACCACGTTGCCTTTCGACTTGGACATTTTCATGCCCTTGCCATCGACCACGAAGCCATGGGTGAGCAGGGCTTCATAGGGCGCATGACCATCGGTGGCACAGCCGGTCAGCAGGCTCGACTGGAACCAGCCGCGGTGCTGGTCGGAGCCTTCGAGATAAAGATCGGCCGGATGCTTCAGGCCTTCGCGTTCCTTCAGCAGGCAGGCGTGGGTGACGCCGGAATCGAACCAGACGTCGAGGGTGTCGCCGGCCTTTTCGTAGTCGTCGGCATCGGCGCCCAGCAACTCCTTCGGGTCGAGACTGAACCAGGCTTCGATGCCTTGTTGCTCGACCCGTTTTGCGACTTGCTCAAGCATTTCCGACGAGCGCGGATGCAGCTCGCCGGTCTGCTTGTGCATGAAGAAGGTGATCGGCACGCCCCAGTTGCGCTGGCGCGAGATGCACCAGTCCGGGCGGTTCTTCATCATCGCTTCGAGCCGGGCGCGGCCCCAGGCCGGGAAGAACTCGGTGTCCTCGACGGCTTGCATGGCTTTATCACGAAGGCCTGCCTTGTCCATGCCGATGAACCACTGCCGGGTGGCGCGGAAGATGATCGGCGTCTTGTGCCGCCAGCAGTGCGGATAGCTGTGCTTGATCTTCTCTTCGGCGAGCAGATTGCCGTTGTTGGTCAGGGTCTCGATGACGGTCTTGTTCCCGGCCCAGATGCTCTGGCCACCGACGATGGGTGTGTCGTCGTAGAACTTGCCGTCGCCGCCGACCGGGTTGGCGACTTCGAGACCGTACTTGAGGCCGGCGATGTAGTCGTCGTGACCGTGACCGGGCGCGATGTGGACCAGGCCGACGCCGGCCTCCAGGCT
Organism: Parasulfuritortus sp.; assembly: GCA_031291185.1. Classification (GTDB taxonomy): domain Bacteria; phylum Pseudomonadota; class Gammaproteobacteria; order Burkholderiales; family Thiobacillaceae; genus Parasulfuritortus. The sequence goes on from JARLJM010000009.1 coordinate 4,607, forward strand.
GACGAAATCGGCCAGGATTATGGGCACCTGCCGGTCGTAGAACGGGTGGTTGAGTTTCAGGCCTTCCAGGGCCGAGCCCTTGATCTGGGCGACGGTCTCCACCGTTTCAAAGCCGTAGCGCTTGATCGCGGCCTCGGCCAGTTCGCTGGCCAGGATCAGCAGGCCCTTGGGCGTGCGGACGATGTCGTAGGTGAAATCGGCATGGACGGCTACCGCCTGGTTGGCCGGCAGGGTCCACGGTGTGGTGGTCCAGATCACGGCATAGGCCAGGTCGTCGATGCCGGGCACGCCGAGCCGATGGGCCAGGTTGGCGGAGTCGGCGACGGGGAACGCGACGTCGATGGCGGGCGAGGTCTTGTCCTCGTATTCGACTTCGGCTTCAGCGAGTGCCGAGCCGCAGTCGACACACCAGTGCACCGGCTTGGCGCCCAGGTAGAGGTGGCCGTTCTGCTGGATCTTGCCCAGCTCGCGGATGATGTCGGCCTCGAAGCGGAAGTCCATGGTCAGGTAGGGGTGGTCCCAGTCGCCCAGCACGCCGAGGCGGATGAAGTCGGCCTTCTGGCGTTCGACCTGGCTGGCGGCATATTCGCGGCACAGCTCGCGGAAGCGGGCGGCGGGGATGTTCTTGCCATGGGTCTTCTCGACAACGAGCTCAATGGGCAGGCCGTGGCAGTCCCAGCCCGGCACGTAGGGCGCGTCGAAGCCGTCCAGGGTGGCCGCCTTGACGATGATGTCCTTGAGGATCTTGTTCACCGCGTGGCCGATGTGGATGTCGCCGTTGGCGTAGGGCGGGCCGTCGTGCAGGACGAATAGCGGCCGGCCTTTGCCGTTGGCGCGGAGCTTTTCGTAGAGCTTCTTCTCCTGCCATTGAGCAATCCAGCCCGGTTCGCGCTTGGCGAGGTCGCCGCGCATGGGGAAGGGGGTGTCGGGCAGGTTCAGGGTGTCTTTGTAGTCGGGCATTTGGTTGTATGTCGCCAAGAATTGCTGGATTCGGTTGTTCAAGCCGCGGTTGGCCGGGGGTGGCCCGGCGGCCAGTTACTTTCTTTGCTTGTGCAAAGAAAGTTAACCAAAGAAAGCACGCCCCGTATCCGTCGAACCCCCGAGATTTCGGGACAAGGCCGGGCGGCGAAAGAACTCGCTTCGCTCAGACAGCTTTCGCCGACGACTCCCGGCCTCGGCCCGAAATCTCGGCTCCGGCTGAAGGGGAGGGGAAAGCAAACCGTTTGTGAAGCAACGGGCCGACTACAAGGAGGCCGGGCTGGTGATGGGAGGGGTTGCTGTTCAATCCCCGTCTGCACCGCCAATTTTTCCGATGCCGTTCGGGGGCCGTCGGCGAGCACTGTCTGAGGCCGAAGGCCGAGTAGCGCAGCAGCCCGAACAGCATCGGAAAAATTGGGAACCCGAAGGGCGGCAAAGCGGGTGTGATTTCTTTGGTTACCTTTCTTTGCACAAGCAAAGAAAGTAACGCGCTGCCGGGTGCCCCCGGCCAATGCGGTCATCCAGAAACCACGACCCAACCTTAAGGCTACTGTCAGCCAAACCTCAAACATTCAATAGCTCCCGAGCCTGCCCGGCATCCTTACCGATCTGCGCCACCAGCGCATCGAAGTTCGGAAACTTCGCCTCGTCCCGCAGCTTGTGCAGAAACTCCACCCTGAGGTGCTGGCCGTAAAGATCGCGGTCCAGATCGAACAGATGGACTTCCAGCGTCGGGTTGCCATTGGGATGTACCGAGGGTCGTGTGCCCAGGTTGGCGACACCGGGCCAGTCCGGGGTCGCCAGGCCCTGTACCCGCACCGCGAATACGCCCTTGAGCGGCGGGCGGTTGTGCTTGAGCAGGATGTTTGCGGTCGGGAAACCAATCTTGCGGCCGATCTGGTCGCCGCCGATGACCCGGCCGGAGATGGAGTACGGTCGACCAAGCAATTGCGCTGCACCGGCCATGTCGCCTGTGGCCAGGGCTTCGCGCACCGCGGTCGACGAGGCGCGCTGGCCGGCGGCTTCGACCGTATGCATGGCTTCGGCCTTGAAGCCGTATTTATCACCGTAGACCAGCAGGCCGTCGAAATCGCCGGCCCGCTTGGCGCCGTAGCGGAAATCGTCGCCGACCAGCACGTAGCGCGCCTTGAGGCCATCGACCAGGATGCGGCGGACGAAATCCTCCGGGTTCAGCGCGGCGAATTCCTTGCTGAAGCGGCAGACATGGACATGGGCGACGCCCAGATTTCTCAGTATCTCAAGCTTCTCGCGCAGGCTGGTCAGCCGGGTCGGGGCGTCCTGCGGAGAGAATATCTCGCGCGGATGCGGCTCGAAAGTCAGCACGGTTGGCAGCCCGCCGACCGAGGCCGATTGCGCGGTCAGCCGGGCCAGCATGGCCTGATGCCCAAGATGCACGCCATCGAAGTTGCCGATGGTGACAGCATTGGGTCGTGTTGCATGGGGCCAGCCGTGGGTGATGAGCATCAAGGACTATCTGCTTGAAAAGCATGGATTTTAGCCGCCCGTGCGGGGGTGAGTCCATTCGCCGTGCCCCGGACAGGCCGAACGAACTCAGTGCGTGCGGCTGTGTGTTTCGGACAGCGCCGCCACCAGGGCATCCATATCCACAGGCTTGCGCAGGAAATGGTTGATTCCGGCTTGCCTGGCAATGGCATCGGTCAGCCCGCTGCTGTAGCCGGTGCACAGGATGATCGGCAGTTCAGGCCGCAGCGCACGCAGCGCAGCAACCAGCTCGATGCCGGTCAGTTCTGGCATGGTCTGGTCGGTGATGACGGCGTCGAACCGGTTCGGGTCGTCCCGGAAGGCCGTGAGCGCCTGGCTGGGGGCGTTGAATGTGCTCACCTGCCAGCCCGCGTCGGTCAATGCGCTGTCCAGCAGTCGCAGGATGGCCGGCTCGTCGTCCACCACGAGTACACGGCCGGGGAGTGAGCTCGCCGACGCATCAGGAGGCGGAATGGCACACGGTCTGGTCGGGTGGGTGGACGCCACGGGCAGGTAGACGTGGAAGGTCGTTCCGGCACCCGGTTTCGAATCGACCTGGAAATGGCCGCTGGCCCGGCTGACCAGACCATGCACCATGGCCAGCCCCATGCCGCTGCCCTTGCCAACCTCCTTGGTGGTGAAAAAGGGCTCGAATATGCGGGGCAGGATTTTGGGCGAGATGCCCTCACCGCTGTCTGCCACGATCAATTCCACATAGTCGCCTGAGAACAGCTGGTGGCAGGCCACGCATTCCAGGTTGTCGGCCTGGAGGCTGCGCAGGGTGATGTCGATCAGCCCCTTTTCACCGATGGCGTCACGGGCATTGATGACCAGATTCATCAGGATTTGATGGAAGGCCACCGAGTCGATGGCGATATCCGGAACGTCGTCGGCGAAATGGGTTTCGATGCGGATGCTGCTGGGAATGGTCGCGGCCAGCATTTTTACGGCCTCGGCGGCCATGGGAAGCGGCGATAGCGGTTGGGCAGGGCGTATGGGCTGGGTGCGGCCGAAGGCCAGCATCTTGCTGACCAGGTTGGTTGCACGTTCGCCGGCGCTGATGATCTCGTGCAGATGTCCGGCCAGCTCGCTGTCCGGGTCCGGCGTATGCCGGCGCAGGGCCAGCTTGGCGAAGCCGAGCACGCTCGCCAGGATGTTGTTGAAATCGTGCGCAATGCCGCCGGTGAGCTGGCCCAGGGCTTCCATCTTCTGGGCTTGTTGGAGTTGGGCCTGGAGCCGTTCCTGTTCGGCCTGCATGTGCGTGCGTTCGGTGATGTCCTCGGCGATGCCCAGGGTGCCGGTGATCGTGCCGTTGCCATCGCGCAGCGGGACCTTGGTGACCTGGAGATTGCGGTTCTCGCCTCGGTCATCCCATTGGGTCTTGTATTGTTCGGATTCACCGCAGGCAAACATGCGCAGGTCGTTGGCCCAGTACTGTTTGGCCAGTTCGGGCGGGTAGATGTCGAAATCGGTCTTGCCCTCGACCTGCTCCGGGGTCAGGTGACGGGCGCGGGCGAAGGTCGCGTTGCAGGCGACATAGACGCCCAGCGTGTTTTTCTGCCAGATGATGATAGGGATATTTTCCAGCAGGGTCCGGTACTTCGCCTCGTTGGTTCGCAGCGCCTGCTGGGTGGCCTTGAGTTCGGTGATGTCGTCGCCGGCGGACAGGGTGCCGATGATGTGGCCGTTATCGTCCTTCAGCATGGTGTTGTGCCAGGCGATCAGGCGGCGCTCGCCGGTGCGGGTCAGGAGCATGTTTTCCGTGTATTTGAGCGGCTCGATTTCGCCGGACATGACACTCCGGAAAAGCGCGGTCGTGTCAACCTGGAGATCGGGCGGAAGGAATTGATCGAAACGGCAGCCGACGATGTCTTGCCCTTCCTCATCCAGTCCGAGCACTTCGATGGTCTTGTGGTTGGCCAGCGTGATGTGGCCGTCGCGGTCCAGCGCCACGACCATGACGCCGACCAGGTCGAGATAGCTTTGCGCCTTGTCGCGTTCATGCCGAACCGCGTGGTCGCGTTCTTCCAGCGTGGCGGCCATGGCGTCCACCTTGCCGGCCAGCTGGCTGATTTCGGATGGGTTGTGCGACAGGCCGGTGCGGGCGCTCAGGTCGCCCGCCGTGACCAGTCCGACTGTCATGGTGATGCGCCGCAGCGGGCGCATCACCAGATGACGGGCGCCCAGTCCGCCGGTGATCAGCCCCAGCGCCACCGCTACCAGCAGGCTGCCCAGCGAGAGCAGGAACAGGTGCAGCGAGTCGGCATTGGCAATCTGCTCCGGTACGCCGATCACCAGCCGTGCATAAGGGTGATCGGCCGGCCCGAGCGGAGCATAGGCAAACAGACGGGGCAGGCCGTACATGTCGCGGGAAATGAAGACGCTTGCCATGTTCAGTTTGGCCATACTGTGCCAGAGAGGCGTGTTGCCCATGTTTTTGCCGATATAACGGGCCGGGTCGGGTTGCCGCAGCAGGATCGTGCCCTGGCTGTCGAATACGCCGAAAACCGCTCCGGTCGGGAGATCTTCGGCCGAAGCATTGGCATTGAGCCAGGACAGGTCGAGGCTTGCAGCCAGCAAGCCGGTGACCTTGCCGTTCTGGACGATGGTTAGCGTGGGGGTGATCACCGCAGCACCGGTGCGGCGGCTGATGTGGTATTCGCCGATTCGGAAGGCCGCTGTCTTGATGCCTTCCTGGTGCCATCTCATGTTGGCCACATTGATGACATGGTCGATACGTAAGGCGCTGCACAAGGTGTCGCCATTGGGCTGGACGACCAGAAGGTTGTCCAGATAAGCCGGCGAATTGGCCTTGATGTTTGCCAGCAGGGCGCTGCATTCGGCGCCCCGGCCATGGCGTATCGCCGGAATGTTGGCCAGGCTGGCAAGCAGCAGCCGGGTCTGATCGATCTGGGCGGCGTGGCGGGCCGCGAGCTGTTTGGCCTGGAGGGCGATCTGTTGCTGGAATTCAGCTTCGGTATGGTCATGCAGCCAGAACGCGAAGTAGAAGATCACCGCGAACGCGGGCAGGGCGGCCGCCAGCATCAGCAGCATGAGTCGGGTATACATGCTGGCCATCACAGGCTTCACGACGAGGAACTATCCATTGTTTGGCCCCAGGTCAGTGCCCCGGTGCGCTGAATGTCCCGGAAGATGGACAGGCCGAGGTCTTCCATCTGCTCCCGATGTGGTATCAGGTTTTCCGGGCGGCTGGACAGCAGGTCGAGGAAGGCGCGGGTCAGGTCTGGATCGCGCCAGCCTTGATCGGCTTCCTGTCTCAGGATGCGGGCGACCTCTTCGGTCGGCAATTCGGTTTTGTAGGGCCGTTCGTAGGTCAGCGCGTCGTGGATGTCGACCAGCTGGAATATCCGGGCCAGATGCGGGATGGCCTCGCCTTCTAGCTTGTTCGGATAGCCATTGCCGTCCCAGCGTTCGTGATGGGACAGGATGATCTCGGCGGCCTGATGCATCCGGCGCATGCCGCTGATCAGGCGTTCGCCGATGATGGTATGGGTCTCCATGACGGCCCATTCTTCGGGTGTCAGCTTGCCGGGTTTGAGCAGGATGGCGTCGGGGATGCCCAGTTTGCCGATGTCGTGCAACACCGCGCCGCGGCGCAAGGCAACCAGGTCGTTGGCCGGCAGGCCGAGAAACCGGCCGAACAACACGGCATTGTAGGTCACCCGCGCGACGTGGTCGCCGGTATGGCGGTCGCGCGCTTCCGCCATCCGGGCCTGGGCGAACAGGATGGATTCGGCGTCCTCCAGTTGATCGGTGAGGCGTTTGTGGGCGACGGCGGCATCGACCCGGGCGGCCAGTTCGAGCGGGTCGTAGGGCTTGCGGATGAAGTCGGTCGCACCCAGGCGCAGGGCCTCGTCGATGGCATCGCCGCTGTCGCCATAGGCCGTGACCATGATGATTGGCAGCAGCGCTTCGCCCATGTCCTGCCGGACGTGGCGCAACACGGCGTAGCCATCCAGCACCGGCATCAGGCGGTCGAGCAGGACGCAGTCGAAGTCCGCGCCTTGCAGCCAGGCCAGTGCCTGCTGACCGTCAACGGCCTCGGTGATCCGGTATTTCGGCTGAGCCAGTGTGGCGGCAGCAAGACGTAACTGGGCGGGGTCATCATCGACGACCAGGATGCGATAAGGATGATTGTCGAGCGCCGCGTCCGTCATTTTTTTCTGTGATCGGCGTCAGAGTTCAGAGTATGGGAAATTCCGTTCACGTCATTTCCCCTCGCGCCCGGCAATTTTGAGCATGGCCAGCAACTGGTCTTCGTTCACCGGCTTGCTCAGGCAGGCCTCGGCCCCGGCAGCGAGAATCCGTTCGACATTTTCGGGCGAGGGGTAGCCGGTCATGGCGATGACGCGGATGGCGCGGGTCGACGGCTCGGCCTTGATCTGCTGGCAGGACTGGAAACCATCCATGCCGGTCATCATGAGGTCGAGCAGGATCACGTGTGGCCGGAAGCTCTGTACCAGTTGGCCGGCCGAGAAGCCGTCCCATGCGGTGGCGGTGGCGATGCCTTCGAAGTCTGACAGCAGGGCCGACAAGTAGCGGGTCAGGGCGGGTTCATCGTCCACGATGAGGATGCGCTGGCTACGTGTTGTCATGCCCTGTTCGCGCTGGAAGCGTTCAAGTTCGTCGCGCATGAAACGGCGGTGGCCGCCGGCGGTGGTCCGTGCCTTGATCAGCCCTTTGTCCGACCAGACGCGCAGGGTGGCTGGCGCCACCATGAGCAGTTCAGCCGCCTCGTTGGGGGTGAGGTAGTTCTTTGTCGACATGGCTTAGACCTTGAACAGGTTGATCAGGCGATGCAGGGCCTGGCCCAGCGATTCGACTTCGGAGGCGACTTCGGCGACCTGCCGGCTGGAGTGGCTGTTGCTTTCGGTCATCTGGGCGACCTGCTCGACGCTGCGGGCAATCTCCCTCGCTGCCACCGCTTGCTCCTCCAGGGCTTCCTTGATATGGCTGACCGATTCGCCGACCTGGTGCGCGGCGTCCTGGATGCCGGATACGGCATCGCCGGCCTGATGGGCCATCTTGACGCCGCGGTCGGTTTTTTCCGCGCTGCTCTGCATGTCGGCCATGGCGTCACGGGCGTCGGTCTGTACGCCGGTGATCATTTCGGTGATCTGCTTGGTCGACAGGGCGGTGCGTTCGGCCAGTTTGCGCACTTCGTCGGCGACCACGGCGAAGCCGCGCCCCTGTTCGCCAGCACGGGCGGCTTCGATGGCGGCGTTGAGCGCCAGCAGGTTGGTCTGGTCGGCGATGTCCTGGATGACCTTGACGATGCCCGATATCTCATTGGTCCGGGCTGCCAGTTCGCCGATGTTGCGGGCCGACTGATTGACCGAATTGGCGATGTGGTTGATCTCGTCTGCGGTGGCGTGGATGACCCGGCCGCCTTCCTGGGAAATGTCACCGGAAGTGCGCGAGATGGTGTCTGCCTCCCGGGCGTGCTCGCCGACCATGTCGATGGAGACCGAGAGCTGTTCCACCGCTGCCGCCATGTTGGCGCTGGCTTCGGATTGGCTGGTCGAGGCGTGCGCAGTGTCATGGCTGGCGGTGACCAGATGTTGCGATGCGGTGTCGAGGCGGCGGGTGTTCTGCTTGAGCAGGGCGACCGCTTCCTGGAGGTTGTTGCGCATTACCGCCAGGTGGGCGAGCAGGTTGCCGATCTCATCCTTGCCTCCAGGCGGAACGGCATTGGACAGGTCGAACAGGGAAATCGAGCGGGTGGTGTCGACGGCCAGACTCAGCGATGACACGAAATTGCGCACGATCAGCCAGGCGGCCAGCGGCCACAGGGTAATCGCCGAAATGCCGGCGAAGGTGAGGATCTGGCTGAGGCTGTTGAGGATGTCCCGGCTGTCCTGCGCATCAGCCGGCGCGACGTGGCCAAGAAGGTGCTGGGCCTGGCCCAGCACCAGCCAGCCCAGTCCGACGCAACTGAGGATGACGAACATGGAGGCGAGCGTCGCCAGCCACATCTTCCAGGTCATGGGCAGATTGGCGACCCGTCGGATCAGGCGGCCCAGGCCGGTCGGCGCCAGCCGGCCTTCTTCCAGACGCAGGCGGGGGTTGGCGCGGAGCTGCTGGATCAAGGCTTCGGAGGCTTGAATCTCGTCCCGCCGGCATTTCACCCGCACCGACATGTAGTGACCGTCGGGGGTCGGCGTGACCGTGGCCTTGACCCAATAGTGATCGCCGTTCTTGCACCGGTTCTTGACGATGCCGGTCCAGGCGCGCTTGTTGGCCAGCGTGGCCCACAGGTCCCGAAAGGCCTCGCTCGGCATGTCCGGGTGACGCAGCAGATTGTGCGGTTGGCCGATCAATTCCTCGAGGCTATAGCCGGAGGCATCGAGGAAGTCCTGGTTGACGTCGGTGATGATGCCCTTTTCAGTCGTGTGACTGATGATGACGGCGTCGTCTGGGATGGTGTGCTCGCGCTGGCTGACGGGCAGATTGCTTCGCATGGCGTTCGCTCCCTAGTATAAGACGATGCCATTGTCTGTAATTGGATAATGCGAAACAAGCGATTAATTCGATTTTGGCGATTTATCTGTATCAGGCGGCGCGCCGCCGGAATTGCTCGGCCCGGAAGCCGAGCAGCCAGAGCGTCAGGAAATAACTCCCGGAGCCACCGATCACCAGCGCGCCCAGATGAAGGATGCGTGCGCCGCTGTGGTAAGTCAGCCAGCGGGCCTCGCCCATCATGCCGAACCAGAGCACGAGCGCCATGATGGCCAGGGCCAGGATCAGCTTGCCGATGAACGCCGCCCACCCAGGCTGTGGCTGGTAAATCGCCTGCCGGCGCAGGTGGTGGTAGAGGATGGCGGCGTTGAGGCAGGCGCCAAGACCGATGGAGAGCGCCAGCCCGGCGTGCTTGAACGGGCCGATGAAGACCAGATTCATGGCCTGCGTGGCGAGCAAGGTGGTGATGGCGATCTTGACCGGGGTCTTGATGTTCTGGCGCGCGTAGAAGCCGGGTGCCAGAACCTTGACCAGGATCAGGCCGAGCAGGCCGAACGAATAGGCGACCAGCGCCCAGCGGGTCATCGCCACGTCGTGGGCTGTGAAGTGCCCGTGAAAGAACAGGGTGGAAATCAGCGGGATGGCTAGAATGCCCAGCGCTACGGCGGATGGGGCGGCCAGCAGCAAGGTCATGCGCAGTCCCCAGTCGAGCAGCTTGGAATATTCGCCCGGGTCGTTGTCGGCGTGGTGCTTGGCCAGCGAGGGCAGCAGGATGGTGCCCAAGGCCACGCCCAGCATGCCCGTGGGAAACTCCATCAACCGGTCGGCATAGGACAGCCAGGACACGCTGCCGGTGGGCAGGAATGATGCAAAGATGGTGTTGATGAGCAGCGAGACCTGGGCCACCGAAACCCCGATGGCGGCGGGGCCCATCAATTTCAGGATCCGGCGCACACCGGGATCGTGCGGGTTCCAGTCCCAGTGCGGCAGCAGGCCCAGGTGCTTCAGGGCCGGAACCTGCAGGGCCAGTTGCAGTACGCCGCCGATGAAGGCGCCCCAGCCCAGGGCCAGGACCGGCGGATCGAACCAGGGCGCGGCCACTGTCGCGGCCAGGATCATGGAGACATTCAGCAGCACCGGGGTGAAGGCCGGAATCTGGAACCGGCTCCAGGTGTTGAGAATGCCGCCCGACAGGGAAACCAGCGAAAGAAACAGGATGTAGGGAAAAACGATGCGGGTGAGTTCCACCGTCAGCTGGAATTTGTCCGGTGTGGCGACGAATCCGGGGGCGGTCACCAGGATGATCAGCGGCGAACCAAGGATGCCCAGGGCGGTGACGGCGACCAACACGACGAACAGGACGGTGGCGGTGCGGTTGATGAGGATGTGGGTGTCGGCCTCGCCGCGCCGGTTGCGATATTCGGCCAGGACCGGGACGAAGGCCTGGGAAAAGGCGCCCTCGGCAAACAGTCGGCGCAGCAGATTGGGCAGGCGGAAGGCGATGAAGAAGGCATCGGTCGCCGCTCCGGCACCGAAGGCACGGGCGATCAGCGCCTCGCGGGCAAAGCCGAGAATGCGCGAAAGCAGTGTCATGGAACTGACGGCGGCAAGGGTCCGGAGGAGGTTCATGGTGCGCGGTTTGGTCGAAGTGGCGGGCATGTTAGCATCTGGCCTTGCTTTCCGGCATGGAGATGGGTACCATGCCCGGCTTTCCGTGTAACCCGAATATTTAGGAGTTGCCTACATGGCTAACACCGCTCAGGCGCGCAAACGCGCCCGCCAAAACGTCGAACAGCGCCTGCACAACACCGGCCTGCGTTCCGAGTACCGCACTGCCGTCAAGAAAGTGCGCAAGGCTATCCTGGCCGGCGACAAGGCCGCTGCTCAGGCTGTGTTCCAGGTTTCCATGAGCTCCATGGACAGCATTGCCGACAAGCGTCTCGTGCACAAGAACAAGGCCGCTCGCCAAAAGAGCCGCCTGTCCGCTGCCATCAAGGCAATGGCCTGAGTTTTCCATCATTCCCGTGACAGCGGGAATGATGAATGTGCCAGAACGGTCAATTGCGAGGGGCGCGTCGCCCTTCGACTACGTCCAGGTTGTTCTCACGGGCGAAATCCATCAGAAACCTGAAGATCGTAGGTGATTTTTCCTCGAGTACCTTCTCGATGGCTACGCAGCGCAGACCGGCCCGAAAAACCGGTTGTACATGGACCGAGTAATACATCCGGTTGTCCGGCCCCATGATGGAAAACGCGCCCGCCAGGCGTTCGGCCCAGTCGCTTGGCCGGAATGTCTTGCCGTCAGTGGTCATGCCGCGGATGACGATCTCGCCGGATACTCCGTCAGTCATGTGCAGTTCCCTTTCCAAATTCGGTCAGGCGGCCATTCTAGGTGGCGGTTATAATCGCCGCCACATCAATTCAGCGGAGCGCAGGCTATGAATCTGGATCGCGTCAGTTCCGGCAAGGACGTCCCCAACGATTTCAACGTCATCATCGAGATACCCGCCCACGGCGAGCCGATCAAGTATGAGGTGGACAAGGCCACAGGCGCGATGTTCGTCGATCGCTTCATGTCCACGGCGATGCATTACCCCTGCAATTACGGTTACGTTCCGCACACCCTGTCCGAGGACGGCGACCCGGTCGACGTGCTGGTGATCACCCCCGTCCCATTGCAGACCGGCGTGGTGGTGCGCTGCCGTCCGGTCGGTATGCTGAAGATGGAGGATGAGGCCGGCATCGATGCCAAGGTGCTGGCCGTGCCCATCGACAAGCTGACCAATTTGTATCGCGACATCGAATCGCCGCGCGACCTGCCCGAGTCCATCCTGCATCAGATCAGCCACTTCTTCGAGCACTACAAGGATCTCGAAGCCGGCAAATGGGTCAAGGTTCAGGGCTGGGTCGGCGCCGCAGAAGCCAAAGCCGAGATTCTTTCGGGTGTCGAGCGCTACAACGCCGCTGCCGAAAAACCGATGTTCTGATTCCCTTGAAGATCTGCATCGTTTCCGATTCCCACGACAACCGCCGCCTGCTTGAGCATGCGGTGGAGGATGCGCATGGTCGTGGAGTCGAGGCGATCCTGCATTGCGGCGACATCGTGGCGCCGACCACCCTCCGGGTGCTGAAGCGGTTCGGACTGCCGGTCCACGCCATCCACGGCAACAACATGGGCGACATGCACGCCATGCATCTGCTTGCTCACGAGCCGGACAGCCCGGTGCGCTATCACGGCCAGGATGCCGTGGTGCACCTGGGCGGGCGCAGCATATTCATGGTTCATTACCCGCACTATGCGGAGGGCATGGCGCTGACCGGCGACTACGACATCGTCTGCTGCGGTCACGACCATCGGGTGAGCGTCACCCCGGTCCGGAACGTCAAGGGCGGGATGACCCATCTGGTCAATCCGGGTACCGTGGGCGGGGTTGGCAAGGGGCCGACCTACATCCTGGCTGATCTGGAAAACCTGACCTTCGATATCTACGACGTGCCCACCGAGCCAGGCGAGGCTTGCAACGTGCGCCCGGCCAGTGTTCATGTGTAACCCCCTCGGTTGCCTCGGATTTAGCTAATCTATTCGTTCATAAGAACTTTCGATTGTTAGGGCGTCCCGCCGGACTGTCTTTGCGGTTAACATTCGCATCCTCTCCCCGGACCACGTCCGGAGCCAAATTTTTAATGTCTTCCTCGGAGGCGACACATGACGTCTGTTGTGGCGACCAACCAGACCATTCTGGTCGTGGGCGGCGGCATCGCCGGTATGACCGCAGCGCTTGAAGCGGCGGAAACCGGCAAGCAGGTTGTGCTGGTGGAAAAGAACCCCTACCTCGGGGGTCGTACCGTGCAGCTGTACCGCTATTTTCCCAAGATGTGCCATCCCACCTGTGGCCTGGAAATCAATCTGCGCCGGCTAAAGGCCAATCCGCGCATCCAGGTGCTGACCATGGCCGAAGTGACCGGCATCTCCGGTGGCAAGGGCAACTACAGCGTCAACGTCAAGCTGGCTCCGCGCTTCGTCAACGAAAATTGCACCGCCTGCGGCGAGTGCAACAAGGTGGCGACGACCGAAGTAGCCGATGCCTTCAACTACAACCTGGGCAAGGTCAAGGCGGCCTATCTGCCGTCCAGCATGGCTTATCCCCAGCGTTATGTGATCGACCCGTCGGTGATCGGCACGGCCGAGGCAAGCGCCATCAAGGCCGCTTGCAAGTACGGTGCCGTCGATCTCGACATGAAGGAAGAAACCGTTACCCTGAATGCCGGCGCCATCGTCTGGGCCACCGGCTGGCAGCCGTATGACGCGAAGAACATCCAGCCCTACCGTTACGGCGAGTTCCCGAACGTCATCACCAATGTTGAATTCGAGCGTCTGGCCGACCCGCACGGTCCCACTGGCGGCAAGATACTGCGTCCCTCCGACGGCAAGGAAGCCAAGAACGTCGCCTTCATCCAGTGCGCCGGCTCGCGTGACGAGAACCATCTGCGTCACTGCTCGCGCTTCTGCTGCATGGCCTCGCTGAAACAGACCCGCTATGTCCAGGAAGCCTTCGGCGATGCCGGCAAGTCGACCATCTATTACATCGACATCCGCGCCATCGACCGCTTCGAGGACTTCTACCAGGAAGTGAAAGCCAACCCGAACGTCAGTTTCGTCAAGTCCAAGGTTGCCCGCATCTCCGAAGACAAGAATGGCGACCCGCGTCTGTGGGGCGTCAATACCGAAGGCTACGTCCGCTACTCCGAGCCGCATGACCTGGTCGTGCTGGCCGTGGGCATGGAGCCGTCGGTCAAGGGTGTGAACATCCCGGCCGAGGTGATGAGCGATTCCTCCGGCTTCCTGATGGCCGACCCGGTCAACGCCGGTATCTTCGGTGCCGGTTGCGCCACCAACGCCCTGGACGTGAACCGCGCAGTACAAAGCGCGACGGCCGCTGCCCTGCGTGCCGTCCAGGTGGTCAACAAAGTCGCCCGTGCGGAGGCATAAGAAATGGCTGAAATGAAAACCGCTGCTTACATCTGCAAGGGCTGCGAACTGGGCGCTCGCCTGGATACCGCGACCCTGGTCAAGACCGCCACCAAGGATGGCAAGATGAATCTCGTGCGCGAGCACGACTTCCTCTGCTCGACGGACGGCGTGGCGATGATCCGGAACGATATCGACAACGAAGGCGTGACCCACATCGCGATCTGCGCCTGCTCGCGTCGTGCCAAGACCGAAGCCTTCAACTTCACCACCGTGGCGATGAGCCGCGGCAACCTGCGCGAAGGCGTGATCTGGATTCGTCCCGACACCGACGCTGCTCGCGAAACCACCCAGGAAATGGCCGAGGACTATGTCCGCATGGCCTGCGCCGAAGTGAAGGCCATGCAGGTCCCGGCCGGCAACCAGAACACCGGCACCAGCAAGACCCTGCTGGTGGTCGGTGGTGGCATGTCCGGCATGACCGCTGCACTGGAAGCCTCCAAGACCGGCTACAAGGTGGTGCTGATCGAAAAGACCGGCAGCCTGGGCGGCATGGCTGGCAAGCTGTGGAAGCGCATTCCCAATCGCGAGCCGTTCAAGGCTCCGATGGACAGCGGCGTGGCCGACTTGGCCGCGCAGATCGATGCCGATGCCAACATCAAGGTCTACCTGAACGCCGTGATCGCCAAGACCGCTGGTGCGCCCGGCCGGTTCAAGGTCGATATCGCGGTGGAATCCGGACCGACCGTGACCGAGGATATCGGTGCCATCATCCAGGCCACCGGTTTCACTCCGTATGACATGAACAAGCTGCCCAACCTGGGCGGCGGTCAGGCCAACGTGGTCGACCAGCTCGGTCTGGAAGCCATGGCCAAGGCGGCCAACGGCGGCCCGATCAAGCGTGCCGACGGCAAGGAAGTCAAGTCCGTGGTGTTCGTCCAGTGCGCCGGCCAGCGCGATGCGACCAAGGAGCATCTGGAATACTGCTCCGGCCACTGCTGTGCCACCAGCGTCAAGCAGGCCATGTACTTCAAGGATGCCAACCCCGATGTCGACACGGTCGTGCTCTACACCGACCTGCGCATGCCCGGCAACAACGAGGACTTCTATCGCGCCGCCCAGAACAAGGGCGTGATCTTCTCCAAGGGCGAAGTCTCCAATGTCTCCGCCAGCGGCAACGGTTGCACGGTCAAGTTCAAGGACCTGATCCTGAACGAAGAGACCAGTGCCGATGCCGACCTGGTGGTGCTGGCCACCGGCATGGTGCCGACCACCGGCCCCGACCTGGATCAGCTCAACGAAGCCAACCGCGCAGCGGAAGGCGGCGACGAGGGCGCCAAGGAACAGGTCATCCAGATGATGTCCAAGTCGGTCCTCAACCTGGATTACCGCCAGGGTCCGGACGTGCCGCAGTTCAAGCATGGCTTCAACGACAGCCACTTCATCTGCTTCCCGTACGAAACCCGCCGCACGGCCATCTACGCTGCTGGTCCGGTACGCCGTCCGATGGACATCGCACAGGCCACTGAAGACGCCACCGGCGCCGCCATGAAGGCCATCCAGGCGATGGAAAACGCCGGTCTGGGCAAGGCCGCGCATCCCCGCTCCGGCGACTTGTCCTTCCCGACCGCCCGTCTGGAAGGCTGCACCCAGTGCAAGCGCTGTACGGTGGAATGCCCGTTCGGCGCCATCGACGAAGACGAACGGCGCTTCCCGCTGTTCAACGAGTCGCGCTGCCGTCGTTGCGGCACCTGTATGGGCGCCTGTCCGGTGCGCGTCATCTCCTTCGAGAATTACTCGGTCAACACCGTCGGTGCCCAGATCAAGGCCGTCGACATCCCCGACGAGTTCTCCGAAAAGCCGCGCGTCCTGATCCTGGCCTGCGAGAACGACGCCTACCCGGCGCTCGACATGGCTGGCATGAACCACAACGAGTACGACCCGTTCGTGCGTGTCATTCCAGTCCGTTGCCTGGGTTCGGTGAACACCATCTGGATCACCGATGCGCTGAACTCCGGCTACGACGGTGTGATGCTGATGGGTTGCAAGCACGGCGAACAGTACCAGTGCCACTTCGTCAAGGGTTCGGAACTGGGCCGTTACCGCATGTCCAAAATTTACGACACCCTGAAGGGCATGAACCTGGAAGAGGAACGGCTGATGGACCTGGAAGTCGCCATTACCGACATCGACACCCTGCCGAAGAAGATCAACGACTACGCGGCCAGGATTGTCGAAATGGGCATGTCGCCGTTCAAGGGCCTGTGAGGAGATCGAGATGAGCGATATGAATCAGCAAATGACGGCCAAGTACAAGAACAACTTCCTCAAGGAGATCGAGGAACAGGCCGAGATGGGCGACTGGGTCAAGATGTGCATGCAATGCGGCGTCTGCTCCGGTTCCTGCCCGACCAACTTCCACTCCGGCTGGGACCATCCGCCCCAGGAACTGTTCATGCTGATCCGGGCCGGCAAGCGCGACGAGGTGCTGAACTCCAACTCCATGTGGAACTGCGTGTCCTGCTACAACTGCTATGTCCGCTGCCCGCGCAAGATCCCGATCACCCACATCATGCACGGCATCGCCGAGTATGCGTACCGGATCGGTCGTGCGCCCAAGAGCCAGCCTACCCTGCACCTGTCGCAGACCTTCTGGAACAACGCCACCAAGACCGGCCGGGTCAACGAGGTCAAGCTGACCCAGACCCTGTACTTCAAGGACGGCATCGCTTCCGGAATCAAGAAGGCCATGGCCATGCAGGACGTGGCGCTGGGTCTGGTCAAGGCCAAGCGGCTGAATCCGCTGGAGGCGGTCGGCATCAGCCACAAGTGCAAGGACATCAAGGGTATCCACGCCATGCTCGATAAGGCACGTGAGCTGGAAGCCAAGCGCAAGGGCCGTACGGCCTAAGGAGTGAATGAAGATGGCTAAGAAAGAATACGCGTTCTACCCCGGTTGCTCTTCGCAGAAGGGTGCGTCCGCCTCCAACTATCTGGTTTCGGTCAATTCCATGAACAAGATCCTGGATGTCAAGATGACCGAGATCCCAGACTGGAACTGCTGCGGCGCGTCCATCAGCTACGCCGAATCGGGTGAGCTGCCTCGTCTGGCGATGAATGCGCGCAACTTTGCCCTGTCGGAGCAGTATCTGCCCGGACAGGACATCGTCGCCACCTGCGCCGCCTGCTGGCTGGGTTCGCGCGAATCCAAGGAACGCCTGGAGCACAACAACGTGCTGCTGGCCGACACCAATACCGCGTTGAAAGAGGCGGGCCTGAATCTGAAGGTCATCCCGGAAGTCCGCCACATGGTCGAAGTCCTGATCGAGGACCTGGGTTATGCCGAGCTGGCCCGTCACGTCAAGAAGCCTCTGGACGGCATGAAGATCGCGGGCTATGTTGGCTGCCAGACCAACCGGCCGTTCGGTATTTCCGGTGAGTCCTACGAAAACCCGATGTACCTGGACAAGCTGATCGAGACCGTGGGCGCCGAGGCGACCAAGTACGACCAGAAAGTGACCTGCTGCGGCGGCGCCCTGGCCTTCTCCGAGCCGGACAAGGCCCAGGCCCAGATCAAGGACATCATCGAGGCCGCCTACGACTCGGGCGCCGAGATGCTGGTGACCCCGTGCCCGCTGTGCCAGGCCAACACCGAGGTCTACCAGGGCCAGATCAACAAGAAGTACGGCACCAAGTTCCAGATGCCGGTGCTCTACTACTCGCAGTTGATGACCCTGGCCTATGGCGGTTCCGCCAAGGACGCCGGGCTTGACGGCCAGGTGATTCGCGCCCGCAAGATGGAAGAGTTTGCTGCGAAATAGTCGAAAGACGCTTGTCGGAAACGGTGCAGCGCGGCCATGGGCCGCGTTGTGCTTTTCCGGCCTTATACTCCCGATTCACCTCTTTTCACTGTAAGTCATCATGAAACGCCCAAAGACAGTAGATGAATATGTCGACCTGATGCACCAGGCGGTCTACGAGATCGACGAATTCCGTACCAGTCTCGATTACGAGCCGGAGAATGCCGAGATGTTCGGCCCCTTCATCGAGCATCTCGACGCCATGGTGCGCAAGGTCTACGACGACATGGTCGGCGGCAAGTACGAATGGGGCTTCGGCGAGGATCTGCCGTTCATGCCGCTGGTGGTGAAATACGGTCGCTTCATCCCGTTTCAGCGCCTGCTGATGACGGTAAACGAGACGCACAAGAACGGACTCGACGTTGACTAAGCTGCTGTTCTTCATCCTGCTCGGCGTGGTCGCCGTGGCCTGGTTCAAGAGCCAGGGCCGCTCGCGCCAGAGCCTGGACAGGCGGAGCAAGCAGGAGGTCGAGGACATGGTGCGCTGTCACGTCTGCGGCATCAATCTGCCCCGCTCCGAAGCGATTCTGAGCCGCGGGCGAATCTACTGTTGCGATGACCATCGCCATCAGGACCAGGGCTGAGGCCGCGGTTTCTCCCGACGATCTGCTTTTTCCGGATAGCTTCTGGCGTTCGCTCAAGCAGCTCAATTCGTTTCGTTTTTTTCTCGCGATATTCTTTGGCGCATCGCTGCTATTCACTGATTCGCTTCATGTCCTCAATCCCGCATATCAGGGTGGACTCTGGCTGGTGGCAGGCGTCTATCTGGTATCGGCGGTCGGCTTCAAAGTATTGCTGGCAAGCCAGAAATTAGGCTTCAGCTATCAGTTGGTCATGCAGTTGGTCACTGATATCGTGATCATTACGTTGTTCATCCATTTCAGCGGCGGCAACAACTCGGGCCTGGGACTGGTATTGACCGTCCCGATGGCGGCGGCGGGCCTGCACCCTAAAACCCGGATCATGCTTTTCCTGGCGGCGTTGGCCAGCCTGGCCATGCTGCTGGAACAGGCGCTGTTCGCATTGGGACAGGGCGATCTTGCAGGTGGCGACATGGCGAGCGGGTATTTGCGTGCCGCGATGTTGTCGGTCGGTTTCTTCACCGTGGCAGGCATCTCGCACCTGCTTGCCAAGGCGATGCTGGCCTCGGCCCGGATGGCCGTCGAAAAGGAGCGCACGGCGATTGAACTGGAGCGGATCAACGCCAAGGTCATTCAGGATCTGCCCTATGGTGTGCTGGTGCTGGGGCCGGAAGGCCAGGTGGTACTGCACAATCAGCAGGCCGAGTCCTTGCTGGGGTGCCCTGTACCGAACCAGTCGACCTTGATGAACTGCAATCCGGAGCTGGCGTCGCTCTGGCAGGGCTGGCTGAACACGGGGAACCCGAGCGCCATTCTGGCCGATCAGGCTGGAGCCGGTCGGCTGCGCATACGGCTGAGGGAACTCGGACCCGACCGCGGCGAGGGAGCCGTGGTGATCGTGGAAGACATGAGCGAACTGGAACAGGAGGCCACGCACATGAAGCTGGCCGCGCTGGGTCGATTGACCGCCAACCTGGCCCACGAGATCCGCAATCCACTATCGGCCATCAACCACGCGTCGCAATTGTTGCGCGAGGATGCCGGACAGGATGCCGCAGCGGGCCGGCTGACCCGGATCATCGAAGACAACGTGGTTCGCCTGAATTACCTGGTCGAGGATGTGCTCTCGCTCAGTCGTCGCGATCGTCGGAACTTGGAAATCATTTCACTGGATGCGTTCCTGCCTGACTTCATCGCGCAGTTCGAACAGACCGAATCGGTATCGCAGGGCGTGATCGAACTCGAGGTCGAGCCGGGCCTGAAGATCGAATTCGATCGCATGCATCTGCACCAGATACTCTGGAACCTGCTCCGCAATGCCTACCGGCACTGTTCGCGTTCCTCGCGTGCGATCGTGTTGAGCGCAGTGTCGGTCGGGGACATGCTCCAGATCGAGATATACAATGATGGCCCAAGCATCCCGGCCGACATGCGGCAAAGGTTGTTCGAGCCGTTTTATTCGACCGATCGCAGCGGCACCGGCCTGGGGCTGTATATCGCGCTCGAAATGGCTGACGCCAATGGAGGCCAGCTGCGTTGTGTCGAACAGGCGCAGGGGGCGCGTTTCCGCCTGAGCGCAAAATTGCAGAAATAATGGACATACCGACCGTACTCATCGTCGATGACGAACCCGACTTGCTCGAACTGGCCGACCTGACCCTGGCGCGGATGGGCCTGAACGTGGAACGGGCCGCGACCGTTCAGTCGGCCCTGGCCAAAATCGGGGCGCGCCGCTATGACCTGTGTCTGACCGATATGCGCCTGCCCGATGGCGAGGGTCTGGAAATTGTTCGCCATATCAGCGCCTATGCGCCGCTGACACCGGTGGCCGTGATCACGGCCTTTGGTTCGGCCGACAATGCGGTCGCTGCGCTCAAGGCCGGCGCCTTCGATTACCTGTCCAAGCCGATCTCACTGGAACAACTGCGTACCCTGGTCAAGACCGCGCTCAAGGTGCCGGGCGATACGGACCGGCGCAAGCACGGCGTTGTCCAACTGATCGGCGAGTCCGCGGCGATGCAGCAGATTCGCGCCAAGATCGAGAAGCTGGCCCGTAACCAGGCGCCGGTCTTCATCACCGGTGAATCGGGTACCGGCAAGGAAGTCGCCGCCCGGCTGATCCACGAACTTGGTCCCCGTGCCAGCAAACCCTTCCTGGCGGTCAACTGCGGGGCGATTCCGGAAAACCTGATGGAGAGCGAGTTCTTCGGCTATCGCAAGGGCGCCTTTACCGGGGCGGATGCGGAACGGGATGGTTTTTTTCAGGCGGCGAACGGCGGCACGCTGTTCCTCGACGAGGTGCTCGATCTGCCCATGGCCATGCAGGTCAAGCTGTTGCGCGCGATCCAGGAGCGCAGCGTGCGCCGGGTGGGCGGCACGACGGAAGAGCCGGTCGATGTCCGCATCATCAGCGCCTCGCATCAGGACATGGCATCGGCGGTCGAAGCGGGACGGTTCCGCAACGATCTGTATTACCGGCTCAATGTCATCGATCTGCGCATGCCTGCCCTGCGCGAGCGGCTGGAGGATATTCCCGCCTTCGTGGCCTTCTTCATCGAGCGGATCGCGGGCCCCGACAGTCAGGCCGCGTTGTCGAAATCGGCACTGGAGGCGCTCGGCGGCTATTCCTTCCCCGGCAATGTGCGGGAACTGGAAAACATTCTGGAACGGGCGCTGGCCCTGAGTGATTCCGGCGTCATCGAGGCGGATGAACTCAATCTGACGCCGACTGCACTGAACGGCGGTGATGATCTGCAGCGCGCCGGAGAATTGTCCCTGCAGGATTACCTGGACCGGGTCGAGCGGGACAAGATCATGCTGGCGCTGGAACAGACCAAGGGCAACAAGACCGCCGCTGCCCGGGTGCTCGGCGTGACCTTCCGCAGCTTGCGCTACCGGGTCGAGCGGCTGGGTATCGAATGATCAGGCAAGCGCGAGTGCGGCGCCCTTGAGGCCGATGTCCGGGTCGGTGACGACATGGACGGGAATGGCCTGCATCGCCTCCGAAAACCGTCCCTTGGCGTGGAAGCCGGCCAAGAATTCACCGCCCAGCAACAGAGGCAGGATGCGCGGCGGGATGCCCCCGGCCAGATAGACGCCGCCTCGCGCACCGGTGACCAGTGCCAGATCGCCGGCCGTCTGGCCCAGAATCCGGCAGAACAGTTTCAGGGCATAGCCGGCGATCGGGTCGCTGTGCTCCAGCGCTGCCTGGCTGACCTCGGCTGGGGTGCGTTGCCGCTTGACCGGGCGGCCCGTTGCCATCCGGCAGAAGGCATAAAGGTCGCTCAGGCCCGGGCCTGAGAGAATGCGCTCAACCGAGACCCGGCTATATTTCTTGTCCAGGAAACCCAGCAAGGTGGCCTGTTCGTCATTGCATGGCGCAAAGGCGATGTGGCCACCTTCGCCGGGCAAAGGGGCGTACTGGCGACCCTGCCAGATGCTGTAGGCAACGCCCAGACCCGTGCCCGGACCCAGCGCAAGGCGAGGTGCGCGAGGGAGGGCGCCTCCCGTCTGCAAGGTGACAAGATGTTTCGGGGTTATGGCATCCAGACCCCAGGCGACGGCCTCGAAGTCGTTGACCAGTCGGACCGGGAAGCCGAATTCATGACTTAACCCGTCGGCATCGATTTCCCAGTCTAGATTGGTGAGTCTGACCCGCGTGCCGTCAGTCGGGCCGGCGACAGC
>JARLJM010000110.1 GCA_031291185.1 Parasulfuritortus sp.
CTGACCGAGGCCGATGTCGAAGCGCTGCTGGCGGCACCCGATGTCGAAGCTGTGCTGGGTCTGCGTGACCGGGCCATGCTGGAACTGCTCTATGCCTGCGGCCTGCGGGTCTCGGAACTGGTCGGCCTGCCGCTGGATGCCGTCAGCCTGGATATGGGCGTGGCACGGGTGCTGGGCAAGGGCGCCAAGGAACGTCTGGTGCCCTTGGGCGAAGTCGCGGTGGAATGGCTCGAACGCTATCTGGCGGAAGGCCGGCCCATGTTGCTCGCCGGTCGGGTCAGCAATGCCCTGTTCGTCACGGCGCGGGGTGCGGCCATGAGCCGGCAGGCCTTCTGGTATCTGATCAAGCGTTATGCCTTGCTGGCCGGCATCGTCACGCCACTCTCGCCGCATACGCTCCGTCACGCCTTCGCCACCCATCTGCTCAACCACGGCGCCGACCTGCGCGTGGTGCAGATGCTGCTCGGTCATGCCGATATTTCGACCACCCAGATCTACACGCATGTGGCCCGGGAACGGTTGAAGCAGCTACATCACCAGCACCATCCACGCGGCTAAGTTACCATCCGGAAAACTGAAGGGGACACCAGATTGAGCGAAGCGGACGACAACAGACTGATCGATGCCATCCTCGCCTCGGGCGTGAAGATTCCGCCCATGCCGGCGGCGCTACTCGACGTGCTGCAACTGGAGCGGTACGACGATGCCGGAGCACGCGAATACGCCGCGGTAATCGCGCGCGATCCCGCTCTGGCCGGATCGGTGTTCAGGGTTGCCGGCTCGCCGGTGATGGGCCTGCGCACCAAACCCGATACGCTGGAACAGGCGATTACCGTGCTTGGACTGCGCACCACCGTTGCCGTGGTACGCAGCGAAGGCCTGCGTGGCGCATTGCATGATCCGGCTCTGGAAGCCGTCATGAACAGCTTGTGGAAACGCATGAATGCGGTGGCCGACCTGGTCCTGGCCACTGTCAGAAAGGCCCGGTTGCGCGGTTTGCGCGAGGACCTGGCGTTCCAGGCCGGCATCTTCCACGATTGCGGCGTGGCCGTGCTTTGCCGGCGCGATCCAGCCTATGCCCATGCGTTCGGCGCGGCGGGAGTCTGGCCCGATCTGGCCGCCCTGGATGCCGCACACAACACCAGTCATGCCGTGGTCGGGCTGATGGTGGCGCGCAACTGGCAATTGCCTCCGGACGTGGCCCAGACCGTCCGGCAGCATCACGATCGTCGTCCCGAAGCATTGCCCGAGTCGGTGCGCGCCCTGTGCGTGCTGGTCCAGTTCGCCTGTTATCTGCTGGCGCGGAAGTCAGGGATCGACGACAGTGAATGGGAGACTGTCTGGAAGGAACATGCCGAAGCGCTGTTCCGCCATGCCAGCATGGACCTGGCGGAACTGGAAGCAGAACTGCTCAGTTCATTGCCTTGAAATAGAGTGAAAGCCCGCTGCCCAGCAGGATCAGGCTGATCACTTTCATCATCTGCACCTGGGTGAGCCGGGTGTGCACATGACTGCCCAGCCAGAGAGCAAGCAGGGCGACCGGCATGGCACCCAGATAAGCCCACAACAGTCGCGTATCCAGCAGCAGGCCGGAGACCGTGAAACTGATGATCCGGCTCAGGCCGTCCAGCATGAACAAGCCCGAGAACGTGGCGCGCAACTGTCCCTTGTCGAACAGCCGGTGCGACAGGTAGATCACATAGGGCGGACCTCCGGTGCCGAACAGGGCGCCGACCATGCCGCCGGTCAGCCCGGCTGGCCAGGCCCACCGGGTTGAAACCGGCTTCGGTTCCCGACCCGAGAGCAGCAGGCCGCGCAGGGCGAACAGGATCACGAAGCTGCCCAGCCCGATCAGCACAGGGTTTTTGGGCAGGGAAACCAGCAGGAACGTGCCGGTCACCACCCCGATCAGGCCTGTCGGCAACAGTCGCCGGATTTCGGGCCAGGCGACCTGTTTGAAATTGAGGCCGCCAAGCACCAGCGACGAGGTGAAGTCGGTCAGCAGGATGAGGGGAACGACGAAGGTCAGCGGCAGCTTCAAGGCCAGCAGCGGCACCGCGACCAGGCCCGATCCGAAGCCGGAAATGCCACGGATGAAATAGGCGACCAGCAGCACGCCGCCAATGTAGGCGTACTCCATTACAGTTTGCTGCCGCGCTCGATGATGATGCCGAGTTCCTTGACGCCACGCATGATGGCCAGCTTGCGCAGGGTGATGCGCACCCAGGGCGCGCCGAATTCGTTGCGCACGATGTTGGCGATATGCTCGCCCAGCGCCTCGACCAGGTGGAAATCGTTGGCGGTCGCGAATTCCTTGATCCGGTTAGCGACCTTGCCGTAGTCGATGGTATCGGCGATATCGTCGCTGTGCCCGGCCTTGTGGTCGTAGAGGCCGATCTCCAGATCGATCAGGATGGGCTGCGGCGCTTTGCGCTCCCATTCGTATAGGCCGATAATGGTTTCGAGCTTGAAGTCTTTGAGAAACAATACGTCCATGATGCGGACCACGTAGAAAAGGCCGCCATTCTACCCATGATTGCACTGCTACTTATCGTTTTGACTGCCTACCTGATTGGCTCGCTGTCGTTTGCGGTCATCCTGTCCCGTGTTTTCGGTCTGCCCGACCCGCGCAGCTATGGCTCCGGCAACCCTGGCGCGACCAACGTCCTGCGCAGCGGGCGCAAGGCCGTGGCGGCGTTGACCCTGCTCGGCGATGCGGTCAAGGGCGCGATCGCAGTTCTGCTCGCGCGCTGGGTGACGGTCCAATACGGCCTGCCCGATTACCTCCCCGCCCTGGCCGGTCTGGCCGCCTTTATCGGACACCTGTGGCCGGTGTTCTTCGGCTTCAAGGGCGGCAAGGGCGTGGCCACGGCGCTGGGTGTGTTGCTGGCTTTGAATCCCTGGCTGGGTCTGGCCTGCGCGGCGACTTGGCTGGCGACATTCGCCGTGACCCGCGTTTCCTCGCTGTCGGCACTCGTGGCGACTGGCGTCTCGCCAGTTTACGCCTGGTTGCTCGAAGGCAAGCTTGTCGATACGGTGGCGATTGCCGGACTGGCGGTCCTGATCTTCTGGCGGCACAAGGCCAACATCGCCCGTCTGCTGTCGGGCGAAGAATCCGCTTTCGGGAGGCGTAGCTGACGATCATGCTGATCGACATGATCGTCTCCCTCTCCCCAGCCCTCTCCCGCTTGCGGGCGAGGGTGGCAATGGTTCGCTACGCGAGGTAAATCTTAATGGCCTGGTTCCAGAAGGAAATCGACTACGCCAAGGAGAGCCTGGCGGCGGCTTCAGATTCGGCCATCAACAAGGCCGGCGAACGGCTCACCGAGGCGTTGAAGGATGTCGTAGCCGGCGCCAGCACGGAGATCGACCACAAACTGGACAAAATTTCGGTCGAGCTGCACAACCAGCGCCAGTTCACCAAGGACGACGTGAAGGAACTGGTGGACTATGCGGCCGAGCGGCTGTCCTACGTGCTGGACGACCGCATCATTGTGATGAAGCGGGAAATCTCCTCGCTGGTGGAGGAGAAGACCGAATACCTGAAGACCCAGGTCGATGATTTCTTCATACAGCGCCAGCGGGACCTGGCCCTGGAGAGGCGCCGGCTATGGATGAACATCGTCCTGGCATTCATCGCCTCGCTGGCGGTGGGCGGCGTGTCCTTGTTCTATCGCGGTATCGGCAAGGGTCCGGTCGACATGCTTACCGTGTTCCGGATCGTCCTGGCCTCGCTGGCGGGCGGCTACGTCGTCTATCTGGGGTCGACCATGTTGAACCGATGGATGGCCTTGTCGGAACACCGCAAGGACGCGTTGTATGTCGCCGCCCGTTACTGGGGCTGGCTGCGGCCGGGCAGCGTGTTCGCCACGCTGTTGGTGCTGTTAATGCTGCTGTTGTTCTCGATTTTCATGCTGTTCCCGGAACAAGCGGTCAGCCTGCTGCACCTGCATGACTGGATGAGCCGGTTCAAGCTGGGGCCGTAAGCTCGGCCAGATCCCAGCGCGGGCGCACCGAGAATTGTCCCTTTCCGGTTCGTCCGGCCTGAATGCGCAAAGCGCCTGCATAGGCAATCATCGCGCCGTTGTCGGTACACAGATCCAGAGGCGGATAGAAGACCTGAAACCGCCGACGCGCGGCTTCGGCATCCAGTCGTTCGCGCAATAGCTTGTTGGCGCCCACGCCGCCCGCCACGACCAGCCGTTTCATCCCGTTTTGTTTCAGTGCATCGAGCGATTTCGCCGCGAGAACTTCAACGGCAGCCAACTGGAACGCGGCGGCGATGTCTGCCGCGTGGTCACGACCTTCACGCTTCACCAGCGTCAACACGGCGGTTTTCAGGCCGGCAAAGCTGAAATCCAGATCGCCGGAATTGAGCATGGGGCGGGGCAGCTTGTAACGGTAGGTATCGCCGGCTTCGGCCAGTTTCGAGATGGCGGGGCCACCGGGGTAGCCCAGGCCGAGCAGTTGCGCCGTTTTGTCGAAGGCCTCGCCGGCGGCATCGTCCAGCGTCTCGCCCAGCAAGTGATAGCGGCCGACGCCGTCCACCCGCATCAACTGGGTATGGCCGCCAGAAACCAGCAGGGCGATGAAGGGAAACTCCGGCCTTGGGTCGGCCAGTCGGGGCGACAGCAGGTGGCCTTCCAGATGATGCACGCCGACGGTCGGCACATTCAGCGCCAGACCCAGGCCGCTGGCGATGCTGGCACCGACCAGCAGGGCGCCGGCCAGGCCTGGCCCCTGGGTGTAGGCGATGCCTTCGATATCGGCCAGGGTCAGGCCGGCCTCGGCGAGGACCTTCCTGGTCAGAGGCAGGGCGCGGCGGATGTGGTCGCGCGAGGCCAGCTCCGGCACCACGCCGCCGTATTCGGCATGCATGGCTATTTGTGAGTGCAGTGCATGGGCCAGCAGGCCGCGCTCGGTGTCGTAGACGGCGATGCCGGTTTCGTCGCAGGAGGATTCGATGCCCAGAACGCGCATGGTCGAGAATGGGGGTAATAAACAGGGATTGGAGATTTTAACTTGTCAGTCCTGCGGACCTTGATATAATTCCGCCTCTTTTTGTTGCTGGATAGTTCCATGCCTAGTGTACGTCTGAAGGAAAACGAGCCGTTTGAAGTCGCCATGCGGCGTTTCAAGCGCACCATCGAAAAAACCGGTCTGCTGACCGAGTTGCGCGCCCGCGAGTTCTACGAGAAGCCGACCCAGGAACGCAAGCGCAAGCTGGCTGCCGCCGTCAAGCGTCAGCACAAGCGTCTGCGCGGCCAGAAGCTGCCTCCCAAGCTGTATTGATCACCTGCAGGTCCCAAGCATGTCCCTCAAAGAGCAAATCACCGAGGACATGAAGGGGGCCTTGCGCGCCAGGGAAACAGCGCGCCTGTCTGCGCTGCGGCTGCTGGTCGCAGCGTTCAGACAGAAGGAGATCGACGAGCGCGTAGATCTCGACGATGCCGGCATCACCGGCGTGGTCGAAAAACTCATCAAGCAGCGCAAGGATTCGGTGGCCCAGTATCAGGCCGCGAATCGCCAGGATCTCGCCGATCAGGAACAGTTCGAGATCGAAGTCCTGACCGCCTACATGCCCCAGCCTTTTAGCGAAACCGAAGTCGCCGAGTTGATCAAATCCGCTCTGGCAGAAACCGGTGCCAGTTCCGCCAAGGACATGGGCAAGGTCATGGCCTGGATCAAACCCCGTCTGGCCGGCCGCGCCGACATGGCCGCCGTCTCCGCCAAGATCAAAACCTTCTTGGCTTAATCGCCAGGTTTCCTACAATCCGGGAACGCCATCATGATTCCCCAGGATTTCATTCACCAGTTGCTGGATCGCGTCGACGTTGTCGAAGTGATCGACCATTACGTTCCGCTCAAGAAGAAGGGCGCGAACTATCAGGCCTGCTGCCCGTTCCATGGCGAAAAGACACCCTCCTTCACGGTCAGCCCGACCAAGCAGTTCTACCACTGCTTTGGCTGCGGCGCGCACGGCACAGCCATTTCCTTCTTGATAGAACACGCCGGCATGGGGTTCGTTGAAGCGGTGAAGGAGTTGGCCAACCGGGTCGGGATGGTGGTTCCGGACGATGGTCAGGTCGTGCATCCGGAAAATGACAGCCGCGACCGCCTGTATGAATTGATGGAGGCCGCCGCGCGGTTCTACAAGGATCAGCTCAAGGGCAGCGACAAGGCGGTGAATTACCTGAAGGGCCGTGGCCTGGAAGGCAAGACTGCCGCCCGCTTCGGTCTTGGCTACGCACCGGACGAGTGGCAGGGGCTGGAAAAGGCCGTGGCTGACTATCAAAGCCAGGACCTGGAGACCGCCGGCATGGTTATCGCCAACGAAGGCAAACGTTATGATCGATTCCGCGACCGGGTGATGTTTCCGATCCGTAACGAACGCGGCAAGGTCATCGCCTTTGGTGGCCGCGTGCTCGGCCAGGGTGAGCCAAAGTACCTTAACTCGCCGGAAACGCCGCTGTTCCACAAGGGGCGCGAACTGTATGGCCTGTTCGAGAATCGGCGGGGCATCCAGGTGGCTGGCCGGGCGGTCGTGGTGGAAGGCTATATGGATGTGGTCATGCTCGGTCAATACGGCGTCGAGAACGCCCTGGCCACGCTCGGCACAGCGGTAACGCCCGAACATGTCACCAAGATATTCAAGCTGGTTGACGATGTGGTGTTTGCCTTCGATGGCGATGCGGCCGGGCGCAAGGCGGCATGGCGGGCGCTGGAAAACTCGTTGCCGCAGATACCCGATGGCAAGCGGGCCACCTTCCTGTTTCTGCCCGAAGGCGAGGATCCGGACAGCTATGTGCAAAGCGCTGGCCGGGAGGCCTTCGAGCAGATGTGCGACCGTGCCAAGCCGCTGTCTGACTTTCTGTTTGACGAGCTTTCAGCCAAGACCGATACAACTTCAGAAGAGGGCAAGGTGCGACTTTTTACTCTGGTCGAGCCTTATCTGAAACAGATGGCCAAGGCCCCTCTTCTGGCGCGGTCGCTGCGCCAGCGGCTGGCAGCACTCTCGGGTGTGGCAACGACGGAAAGGCGTGGGCAACCTGTTGTCCGCAAGCCTGCTGGCGGCATCAACAGGCCTGCGTCCCCAACCGCCCACCGCATCGTCCTGCAGGCCCTGTTGCATCGGCCCGAGCGCCTGAAAATCCTCCCCGAACTGCCTGATTCAGAGAGCCCGGTGTTTCGGCAACTGGAGGCTGTTCTGGCGGTGATGCGGGAACATCCTGAACTGGCCGATGTCAGGGGATTGCTGGAGTATTTCCGAGGCCAGCCGGAAGAGGGCCTGGTGCAGGCGGCGGCTGCCGGCTTGCTGGAATGGAGCGAAGATTACGAGTCCGAGTCGGATCTGCGCGGTGCCTGGGCAACCTTGATGGGGCAGGCTGCCCAGCAGCAGATGAGCGGGTTCAAGGGCAAGAAGCTTAGCGATATTTCCCCGGAGGAGCGTGCTCGTTACATGACCGCTCTGAAGGAGAAGAAACTTGACCAATTAAGCCAGGTCAAATCTGAAGAGTAGGGTGATTCGGTGACTTCGTGTAAAATGCCGGACTTTTGCGCTAAATCCATGTTTGGAGATTAACAGGCGATGGTGACCGACAAAAAACCAGCGCGGCAAGGTACCGCCAAGCAACCCAGGCAAACAGCCAAACAGGCTAAGCAGGCCGCTGCACTCGCCCAAGTGGTGAATCCGCAGGATGCCGCCAATTCCAATGAGGATAGGCGGACCCGCTTGAAGAGCCTCATTCTGCTCGGCAAGGAACGGAGCTACCTGACCTACGCCGAGATCAACGATCATCTACCCGATGACATGCTGGACGCCGAGCAGATCGAAGGCATCATCAGCATGATCAACGACATGGGTATCCAGGTCTATGACGAGGCACCCGCTGCCGAAGACCTGCTCATGTCCGAGGCGCCCGCGCCGGTGGCTGACGAGGACGCGGTGGAAGAGGCCGAAGCGGCCCTGTCCACCGTTGACGCCGAGTTTGGCCGCACGACCGACCCCGTGCGCATGTACATGCGCGAGATGGGTACTGTCGAGTTGCTGACCCGTGAAGGCGAAATCGAGATCGCCAAGCGCATTGAGGAAGGCCTCAAGCACATGGTGCAGGCCATTTCCGCTTGCCCCTTCTCGATCAACCAGATCCTGGAAATGGCCGCCAAGGTCGAGACCGAGGAAATGCGCATCGACGAACTGGTCGACGGTCTAGTTGACAGTTCGGGCGAAGACATCGCCATGCAGATGCAGGCAGAAGAAGTTGAGTCTTCGGATGAGGATGACGAGGAGGACGATGACGGCGGTGCCGCCATCTCCGCTGCCAATCTGGCTCAATTGAGGGTTGATGCGCTGGAACGCTTCGTTGCCATCCGCAAGTGCAACGACAAGATGCGTACGGCCGTGAACAAGTATGGCCGCAACAGCAAGCAGCACGAGAAACTTCAGGAAGAGCTGAGCGGCCATCTCATGGGTATTCGCTTCTCTGCCCGTCAGGTAGAAAGCCTGTGTGACGGTGTGCGCAACATGGTCGAATCGGTGCGGGTTCATGAACGCGCCATCATGGATATCGCCGTCAACAAGTGCGGCATGCCACGCCCGCATTTCATCAAGACCTTCCCCGGTCATGAAGGTAACGATGAATGGGTGGTCAATGAAATCGCCAGCAGGAAATCCAACAGCGAAATGCTGGAACGCCTGCAGTACGACATCAACGAGCATCAGGAAAAGCTGCGTGACCTGCAGGACCAATCCGGTTTGCCGGTCAAGGACCTCAAGGACATCAACAAGCAGATGTCCACTGGCGAAGCCAAGGCCCGCCGCGCCAAGCGCGAGATGATCGAGGCCAACCTGCGCCTGGTGATCTCCATCGCCAAGAAGTACACCAACCGTGGCCTGCAGTTCCTCGACCTGATCCAGGAAGGCAACATCGGTCTGATGAAGGCGGTGGATAAGTTCGAATACCGGCGCGGCTACAAGTTCTCGACCTATGCAACGTGGTGGATCCGTCAGGCCATCACCCGCTCGATTGCTGACCAGGCACGCACCATCCGTATCCCGGTGCACATGATCGAGACCATCAACAAGATGAACCGGATCAGCCGCCAGATACTGCAGGAAACCGGCCAGGAACCCGATCCGGCCACGCTGGCCCTGAAGATGGAAATGCCCGAGGACAAGATCCGCAAGATCATGAAGATTTCCAAGGAACCCATTTCCATGGAAACCCCGATCGGCGACGACGAGGACTCCCATCTGGGCGACTTCATCGAAGACCAGTCCACCCTGGCCCCAGTCGAGGCAGCGCTCTACTCAAGCCTGCAGAACGCCACCCAGGACGTGCTGGACTCGCTCACGCCGCGCGAGGCCAAGGTCCTGCGCATGCGTTTCGGTATCGAGATGAACACCGACCACACGCTGGAGGAAGTCGGCAAGCAATTCGACGTGACCCGCGAACGTATCCGCCAGATCGAAGCCAAGGCGCTGCGCAAGCTGCGTCATCCTTCGCGCTCCGAGCGGCTGCGCAGTTTCCTCGATTGACCTTTTCACGGGGCGGGCAACCGCCCCGTCGGGCCTGTAGCTCAGTTGGTTAGAGCAGAGGACTCATAAGCGTGCATTTGTAGTAGATTTTTCGGGCCTGTAGCTCAGTTGGTTAGAGCAGGGGTCTCATAAACCCTTGGTCGCCGGTTCAAGTCCGGCCGGGCCCACCAGTAGCACCAAGGCTTCCAGCAATGGGAGCCTTTTTCGTTTCTGGTCCATTGGGCAAAGGCGGGACACGTCGGCAGTGCAAACCTCGATAATTGTCCATGCGGATTCATGGCTGGTAGTTCTGTTCAACAGAACTAAATTATCTGGAACCGATCCAACCTGGTGTCTCCATCCTTTCGCAAGGAATTATCCCGGCCACGTGCCGGGATTTTTTTGTCACTATTTAGCATTCCTTTCGTGGCCATCCAGGAGTAAATTTCAACTGATCCATTAACCTTACTTGTGGAGTGGGTATGAGGGCACTGTCTGAATCGGAAAAGCACTATCTGGAAGCGTTCACAGTAGGTGCGGTCATCGCTCTGGCCATCATTCTCATATCTGTATGGTTCGGTAACATACTTTACCGATAATGGCCGGCGGGTAATACCTTCGCCGCTGCGTGGCCTGAATAACCCAGCTAATGAAGCAGTTCCGGCGAAAGGGCTATTTTTGATCTTCGGGATGTCGCGGATGTAAGCTCTGATGCTTCACCGAGAATCCCGACCATGTCCATCCCTTCTCTAATCGATACGCATTGCCACCTGGATGCCGGCGAGTTCCTGTCGGACCGGGACACGGTGTATGAGCGCGCCAGGACGGCCGGAGTGGGCGTGCAGGTTATCCCGGCCGTGACGGAGCTCAATTGCGGTGATGTGGCGGCCTGTTGTCGGCGCTATGCCGGCTGTATGCCGGCTTGGGGCATGCATCCGATGTATGTTCAGGTTCATCGTGAGCAGCATCTGGCCGATCTGAGGAGGCGGGTCGAGGCCTGGCGGCCAGTAGCCATCGGCGAGATCGGGCTGGATCTGTTCGTCAAGGAGCTGGATTTCACCACCCAGGAATATTTTTATACCGAGCAACTCAAGATCGCCCGTGACTACGACCTGCCTGTGCTGCTCCATTGTCGCCGTGCGAACGACCAGATACTGAAGCAGTTGCGCCGGATCAAGGTGCGGGGCGGCATTGCCCATGCCTTCAACGGCAGCCGGCAACAGGCGGACGCGTTCATCCGGCTCGGGTTCAAGCTGGGGTTCGGCGGCGCCTTTACCTGGGAACGTGCCACCAATCTGAGAAAGCTGGCCGTGGAACTGCCCCTGGAGGCGATCGTGCTGGAGACGGACAGCCCTGACATTCCTCCTGCCTGGATCGGCAAGGGCAGGAACGAGCCGGCCGAACTGGCGCATATCGCCGAGGCGCTTGCGGGATTGCGCGGACTGGCTCCGGAAGAGGTCGGGGCAAGAACCACCGAAAACGCCTGCGCCGTATTGCCTGGCGTATGCTCGCAACCATGGACGACCGAGGCAACCTGACCCTGCCCAATCTGCTGACCGCCACTCGGCTGGCGCTGGTTCCTTTCGTACTTTTGTGTTTGCTGGAAAACAGGCTGGCCACGGCGTTCTGGTTGTTTGTGGCGGCTGCGTTGACCGACCTACTGGATGGAGCCCTGGCGCGATTGCTGAATCAACGCAGCGTACTCGGGGCCTGGCTGGATCCGATTGCAGACAAAGCCATGCTGCTGTCCACCCTGATCATGCTGGTCTGGCTGGGCGCCTTGCCGCTCTGGCTGGCCATTCTGGTTGGCCTGCGCGACATCGTGGTGCTGATGGGCGCGATGGCTTACCGAACCCTGACCGGCGGTCTCGAAGTGGCGCCGACCTGGTGGGGCAAGTCGGCTACCGCCGCCGAGTTTGTCATGGTTACCCTGACGTTGGCTGATCTGGCCTATGGCTGGGGGTTTGGCCTGTTGAGCCGTATTGTTGCGATGACCGGTCTGCTGGTCTTTATTTCAGGCGCTCACTATGTCTGGACGTGGGCCGGCAAGGCGAGGGGCTGGCATCGCCCCTGACTTGGTCTGGCCGGTTATTGCCTGAACTGCGCCACCTGGCTTGTCAGTTCTTCGGAAATCCTGGCCAACTGTCCGGCGGCATCGTGGACTTGCCGGGTGCTGGAAGCGGATTCCTGGGCGACCTGGCCGATGTCCGCCACTTTATGGTTGATGTCGTCGGCGTCGCGACTTTGTGTCCTGGCGTTTTCCGCGACCCGCACGGTCATGTCGGTGATGCGGTTTACCGCGTCCGAAATGCCGGCCAGCGCGGCTGCCGTGTTTTCCACGAATTCCACGCTTTGCCTGGATTGCGATTCCGCATCATGGATGGTACCCACGGCTTGCTCAGCGTTGGATTGCAGTTTGCCGATGATGGTTTCGATTTCGCCGGTTGCAGCCTGGGTGCGCTGGGCCAGGTTGCGGACTTCGTCGGCCACCAC
This sequence comes from Parasulfuritortus sp., assembly GCA_031291185.1. Taxonomy (GTDB): domain Bacteria; phylum Pseudomonadota; class Gammaproteobacteria; order Burkholderiales; family Thiobacillaceae; genus Parasulfuritortus. The sequence continues at coordinate 12,011 of JARLJM010000110.1, forward strand.
GGCGAAGCCGCGTCCAGCCTCGCCGGCCCGGGCGGCCTCGATGGCGGCATTCAGGGCAAGCAGGTTGGTCTGTTCGGCAATTTCGCGGATCAGGCCAAGCACCCGGCCGATGTCGCGGCTGTCGTTGTCGAGCTGTCGGATATCGCCGACCGCCTCTTGCAATCGAACCGACATGGTCTTGATCGAGCTGACTGCCTCGCCGGCCACGCGGGCACCATCTTTGGCTTTGCTGTTGGCGCCCTGGGCGGCGGAGGCGGCGTTCTGGATGTCGCTGGCGACCTGCTGTACGGTTTGAGAGAGGCGCTGCTGTACCTGGCTCAAGGCTTCGGTATCCTCGCGTTGCCGGCTCGCGCCGTGTTCACTGGCTGCTGCCGTGGCAACCAGGCCGTGGGCAAGACCGCCCAGGCGCTCGGTATTTTGACGCACCTGTTGCAGCATCGAGGAAAAACGCTCAAGCATGGCATTGAAGCTGGTCGCCGCACCGCTGATTTCATCTTCGCCACTGGGCTGAACGCGCAACTGCAAATTCGAGTCCCGCTCGACCTGGAACATGACCGCCGATAGTTTCCGGATGGGAGACGATACGAATCGGTTCATCAGCCAGATCAACAGCATGAATCCGGCGCTGAACATGCCGACCTGGATCAGGGCGTTGACCAGATCGTTCGAGCCGATGCGGGAGTCGGTCGGCACCAGATTGTGGGTGATCCGGATTACGCCCAGTACGGTGCCCTCGGGCACGCTGTGGCACTGCAGGCAGTTCACTCCGCGCGTGTTGCTGGTCGCCTTGAAGGGACGAACGATGGTCATCCTGCGACCCTTGTCGGTCTCGCTGATGGTGATCGATTCCTTGCCGGCCAATGCAGCCTTGTCCAGCGCATCCCGAGCGGCTTCTGTCGCTTCACCCGGCCCATACTGATTCGTGACGGCGTCGCCACGGATGACGCGGGCTTCCAGTATGTCGTCTCCGGTCAGAAAGCTTTTTTGCAAGTCATCCCGGCTGGACATGGCGCCGGTGAGCATGAGCTTGTTGAGCCGGTCGAAATAGTTGTCGGCGCTGCTCTTGATCTGGTCGGACAGCAGGTCGTCGGAAAGCGATCGCTCACTGAAATGGGAAAAGGCATAACTGGAGACCAATTCGACAATGAAGACCATTGCCGCAGCGGCCAATACCTTGGCCGCGACCCGCTGTTTCAGGGTCTGTAGCATACCCATGTCGTCTCCTCGGTGCGGTGTTGCTTCTGTGTGTTATCGGCTTGCCGTTCAAAACCTTGAATAAACAGGCACATTCAGGTCCTGGAATGGCTGTTGAGGTCGAGCCAGATTTTTTCCAGCCGTTTGGCCGACACGGGTTCCGGTGTCTTCAATTCCTGCGCGAACAGGGAAACCCGCAGCTCCTCCAGTCGCCAGCCGAAGTCTTCCATCTCGGGAGACAGGCCGCTGGACTTTTCCTCACGCTGGCAACGGGCTTGCCATTGGCTGACCAGGGGGGCCATCGAGCGCATGGACTGGCTGTCGCGATCAGGACGGCTGGCCAGTTTCTCCAGGCGGCGTTCCATGGCCTTGAGATAACGCGGCAGGTGGGCGAGGCGGGCGGGCTCCAGCCGGGCGACAAAGCCGGGATAGACCAGATGCTTCAACTGGTTGTGCATGTCGGTCGTGACGTCCTTCGACGCGAGGGGGCGGGACAATTGCTGGGTGAGTCGATGGCCATGCTCCAGACATTCGGCAGCGAGGCGCGCGGTTTCCTTCGCCAGTTCGGCGAGGCGGGGCCGCGTCGCCTGGGCGGTGCTGTCGAATGTGTTCTGCCGGCGCAGCTCGGCCGGATCGATACCCAGTGCAGCCCGCGCGGCGGAATAGAGTACGTCGGCCAGCAAGGCATTCAGGGTGAGCGTCTTGTTCAGCAAGGCGTATTGCAAGCCGGCTGGTTTGAGCCGTGTGGTCAGGTCCTTTTCCACCTGTTTCAATAAATCGGGAAAGGCTCGCCAGACCAGCCGGCAGACGCCGCGGCGATGGCTTTCGCGTGCGACGACCGGGCTGTCGATCATGCGCAGGCGGACCTGTCCGGCTTCCTCGACCAGGGCCGGAAAGGCTGCTACCTTGCGACCGCCGCTGGTGACTTCGACCCGTTCCGGCAGGTCGCCGAAGTCCCAGCGGCTGACGTCGTCCCGTTCATTGGGCGCGACGGCCTGTTGCAGCGAGCGGCTCGCCTCGCCGCCCAGCTGCCTTCTCAGCGCAATCAAGTCGCGGCCTTCGGCCAGGATGCGGTTGTTCTCGTCCAGCACCCGGTAGTTCATGGTCAGGTGGGGCGCCAGATTGTCGAAGCGCCAGGCGTCGCGCGGGATGGTCTGGCCGGTGGTGCGGGCGAGGAAATCGGCCAGGGCGTCGGTCAGCGCGGCTTCGCCGGGAGTGAGCGCCTGAGCGGCGGCGCGGGCGAATTCCGGCACCGGCACGAAGGCGCGGCGCACTCCTTGGGGCAAGCCCTTGATCAGCGCGGTCATCTTCTCTTCGAGCAGGCCGGGCACCAGCCAGTCGCAGCGTGCAGCCGGGACCTGATTGAGGGCGGGCAGGGGCACCAGCAGGGTGACGCCGTCGTCCTCGGCACCCGGGTCGAAGCGGTAGGCCAGTGCGAAATGCACGCCGCCCAGATCCAGTTCCTTCGGAAAATCGCGCGGATTCGCGCCACGGTCCTTGAGCAGGTCTTCCCTGCGCAGGTGGAGCAGCTTGGGTGATCCGGCCTCGGCCTCGCGCAGCCATTTCTCGAACGCGGCGCCGTTGTGGATGCCCTCGGGAATGCGCTCGTCGAACCAGGAGTAGAGGTCCTGCTCGTCGACTTCCAGCCGGACGTCGCGGGCGCGGTGGGCGTGTTCGTCGATGTCCTTGAGAATGCGCCGGTTCTGGGTGAAGAAGGCGGAGCGGGTGTCGTATTCGCCTTCCACCAGGGCGGAGCGGATGAAGATTTCGCGCGCCCGTACAGGGTCGATCGGGCCGTAATGCACCTTGCGGCCGTTGACCACCGGCAGGCCATAGAGCGTGGCCCGCATGGCGGCGACGACCTGGGCCGGTTTGCGTGCCCAGTGGGCGTCCGAGTAGCTGATCTTGAGCAGGTGACGGCCGGCCTGCTCGATCCATTCCGGTTCAATTTTTGCGACGGTGCGGGCGTAGATGCGCCGGGTCTCGACGATCTCGGCCGCCATCACCCACTTGGGCTTCTTCTTCACGCCCGAGCCGGGGAAGGGCAGGAACTTCATTTCCCGCGCACCAAGGTACTGGCCGTCTTCGGTCAGCATGCCGAGGTTGCCGAGCAGGCCGGGCAGCAGGGCCTGGTGCAGGTTGGCGTAGTCGGCCGGCTTGATCTCTTCGGCGACCACGGGCAGGTCGTCGCCGACCTTCCAGCCCAGTTCCTTGACCTGCGCCGCCAGCTGGCCATGCACCTCGCGCCACTCGCGTGACTTGCGCGGCGAGATGAAGTCGGCTTCCAGCGTCTCGCGGAATTTGCGCTGCGATTTGCGGTGGGCGTTCTGTTCGTCGATGTATTGCCAGAGCTTGAGGATGGCGACGTAATCGGAGTGCTCGTCGGCAAAGCGGCGGTGCTTCTGGTCGGCGGCCTCCTGCCGGTCCATGGGCCGGTCGCGCGGGTCCTGGCTGGACAGGAAGGCGGCGATGACCAGCACCTCGTGCAGCACGGCTTTGTCCCGCGCCGCGATCAGCATGCGGCCGAGGCGCGGGTCGAGCGGCAGGCGGGCGAGCTGCTGGCCGATCTGGGTCAGCCGGCCGTGTTCGTCGAGCGCGTTGAGTTCCCGCAACTGGGCCTGGCCGTCGCGGATGCGTTTCGGTTCCGGTGTGTCGAGGAAGGGGAAGTCGTCGATCTCGGGCAGCTTGAGCGCTTTCATCCGGAGGATGACGCCGGCCAGCGAGGAGCGCAGCAGTTCGGGCGTGGTGTAGGCCGGTCGGGACTGGAAATCCTGCTGGTCGTAGAGCCGGATGCAGATGCCGTCGGCGACCCGGCCGCAACGGCCGGAGCGCTGGTTGGCCGAGGCCTGGGAAACCTTCTCGACCTTGAGCTGTTCGATTTTGTTGCGGATCGAATAGCGCTTCACCCGGGCCTGGCCGGTGTCGACCACATAGCGGATGCCGGGCACGGTGAGCGAGGTTTCGGCCACGTTGGTGGCCAGTACTATGCGGCGGCCGGAATGGGGTTTGAATATCTGCTCCTGCTCGGCCACCGACAGGCGGGCGAACAGCGGCAGGATCTCGGTATGCGGCGGGTGGTGCTTGCGCAGCGATTCGTGGGCGTCGCGGATCTCGCGCTCGCCGGGCAGGAAGACCAGGATGTCGCCGTCGCCTTCGCGGGCCAGCTCATCTACCGCGTGGAGCAGGGCGGTGTCCAGGTCCGGGTCTTCTTCTTCCGGCTTCTCTTTTGACGCTTCAGCCGTCTTGCGTTTCTTGTCCGCTGGCGGCTGCCAGCGCAGTTCGACCGGGTAGGTCCGGCCCGACACCTCGACCACCGGCGCGCCGTTGAAATAGGCGGAAAAACGGTCCGCCTCCAGTGTGGCCGATGAGATGATCACTTTCAGCTCCGGCCGGCGCGGCAGCAGGGTCTTGATGTAGCCGAGCAGGAAATCGATGTTCAGGCTGCGCTCGTGGGCTTCGTCCAGGATCAGGGTGTCGTAGTTGCGGAATTGCGGATCGGACTGGGTTTCCGCCAGCAGGATGCCGTCGGTCATCACCTTGATCCGGCTGTCGCGGCCGACCTGGTCGGTGAAACGTACCTGCCAGCCGATGAAGCCGCCGAGCGAGGTTTTCGTTTCCTCGGCCAGCCGGCTGGCCACGCTCTTGGCCGCGATCCGGCGCGGCTGGGTCATGCCGATCATGCCTGCACTGCCGCGGCCGGCGGCATAGGCGATCTTGGGCAGCTGGGTGGTCTTGCCCGAGCCGGTTTCGCCGCAGACGATGACAACCTGATGCGCATTCAGCGCCGTGGTTATATCCTCACGGCGTGCGGATACCGGGAGTTGCTCGGGGAATTCGATGTGCGCCGGCCGAGAATCGGTCGTGGCTGCGGGAATGGGGATTGAATCGGACATGGTTACTAATTATCGGGGAATCGCTGCGCTTTGGCTTGCCTTCTCCCTGCTTGGAGCAAGCTCGCTGGCCTGTTCGGAAACGATCCGATCAGGCGAATTGGGCTTGGCGGTCGAGTCGCCCTGGCAGCGAGCAGGAGGTGATGAAGAGCAGTCTACGGACAGCATCATCCTGCGTCAGCCGGAAGCCAATGGGGTGCTGGAGGTCTATCTGCCATTGCATAGGGTTCGGCTGAAAACCAGTACGGACGCGTTTTTCGAACAGCTGGATAGCGGATGGAAAGCGCGCTATGGCGACGAGGTCGGCCTGGAGTGGCACGAGATCGGCGGCGTGCGCTGGCGAGTTTGCCGCCGATTGAGTCTGGACAGTGGTTCGGTGATCTTCCAGCTGGTGACTGTCCTGGGCGAGGAGGCTTATCAGGTGGTGGCGGTGGTGCCACCCGGCACCCGGAACTTGCCCGAACCGGTACTGGCGTTGTTGCAACACAGCAGCTGGGGCGAACCTGCCCCGGTCGTGGCGGCGGAGCCCGCGCCTCCCGTCAAGACTTCGCCCGTGGCAGCAGCGCCCGAGCCAGTCAAGCCGGTGCCGCTTGTACCTCCGGTTCCCGGCAAGCCCTGGCATTTGCTGCGACAGGTCGTGGTGCAACCCGGGCAGGGGCAATGGGAGCAGATATCCAGTGCCGAGAAAGACCATTTCGGCGCCAATGGCCTGGTGACGGGGCTGGGTCTGAAAGCGGGGAAAAATGGCCTGGACTGGTTTCTGGAAGAGGTGGCGGCGCCGGGTGGCGAATCGGGCACGGCGGACCCGCACCGGTATCAGGCGCACTGGCGGCTCAAGTGGTCGTCACCTGCCGATACCTGGCGTGAAGGCGAAAACCAGGTTATGGCGCTGATGTTCTCGGATGCGCTCGACACGGCGCAGCCAGGCAATGCCTTCGGCGTGCGCTATGAGCTGCTCGGCGTTTGTGCGCCCCGTTCGGTCATCGTAGGCTGGCTGGATGACCTGGACAGCGGGCGACCGGGCGCCATGAATCGGCTCGGAACGCTGACCTCGGGTTGTCGGCCACAGCTCGACGGGCCCTCTCCGGTGACGGTCATGGCAGGGAAGGATGCTGCCGCCTCCGTGTCCAGTCAGCCGATGAATCTGAATGCGACGCTGCCCCTGCCGGTGGAATGGGCCTCCGCCATCCAGGCGCGGGATTCCCGGTCGCTACGCCGCTTCTTGCTGATCATGCATTTCATGACCTCCGCGACGGGGACCTCACCGGGAGACGCCCTTTTGAAACAGGCCACGGTCATTTTTGTGTATGGCCCGGATGCCTGAAACGATTGACTGGGGGCTGGCAAATCGGGTATCCCTCGTTCCATCATGACGACGCACGATCCGGCCCCTCCGTCCGCTGGCGACAACCAGTTGCGCGAAGCCTTCCAACTGTTCAGCGAGACCTCGGAGCGCCTGACCGAGGCCTATGAGGAACTGCAGGGACAAGTCGCGCGCCTGTCCGCCGAACTGGCCGTGGCCAACGGCGAACTGGCCCGCCGCGAACGGCTGTCGATACTGGGAGAAGTCGCGGCGAAACTGGCCCACCAGTTGCGCACGCCCCTGGCTACCGCCTTGCTCTACGTCGGCCATCTGGCCCGGCCGACGCTGAACGAGACCGACCGGGTCCGTTTTGCCGAAAAGACGCTGACCCGGCTGCATTATCTGGAGCGCCTGATCCAGGACATGCTGTCCTTCGTCAAGGGGCAACAGGGACAGCTGGCCCGTTTTTCGGTGCATGATCTGGCGGATGAGGTCTGGCAGGCCATCGAGCCGCAGGCCAGCCTGCTGGACGTGCATCTGGCACTCGACAAGAGTGGGCCGGATGTCATGCTGGAAGCCGACCGGCAGGCGCTCCAGGGGGCGCTGATCAACCTTCTGGAGAATGCGGTGCAGGCCAGCCGGTCAGGCGGTCGGGTACAGTTCGGCGTGGCCACCGGTGGCGCTGTTGTTGTCTTCAACGTGGCGGACGAGGGGCGTGGCATCAGCGATCCGGACCGGGAGCGGTTGTTCGAGCCCTTCTTCACCACGCGCAGCGAAGGCAGCGGCCTGGGACTGGCCATCGTCAAGCAGACTGCTGATGCCCATCGGGGCTGGATCGAGGTTCAGTCGGAGCCGGGCCGGGGCAGCACATTCACGTTGTATATTCCGGAATCCGGAACGGCGGAAGAGAGTGGGGAAACGCATGGCTGATCGACGGCCGAAGATACTCGTTGTGGAAGACGATGCGGCCTTGCGCGAAGCATTGACCGATACCCTGGAACTGGCGGGCCACAGGGTCGTCGCTGCGCCGGACGCTGAAGCGGCGCTGGCTACACTGGGGCGCGAGACAGTGGACCTGGTCCTGTCCGATGTGCAGATGCCGGGCATGGATGGCCATGAACTGCTGCGCCGGATCAAGATTGTCAACCCTGGCATCCCTTTCATCCTGATGACAGCCTACGGCCAGATCGAGCGCGCCGTGGAAGCGATGAAGGATGGCGCGGCGGACTATATGCCCAAGCCGTTCGAACCGGACCGGTTGCTGGCCGTGGTAGCCCGCTATTTACCGACATCGACCCAGCCGGATGATCAGGACATGATCGCCGAGGACCCCGCGATGCGAGCCGTGCTCGACATGGCCGCACGGGTCGCGGTCACGGATGCCACCGTACTGTTGACCGGCGAGTCCGGCGTCGGCAAGGAGGTGGCGGCACGTTACCTGCACCGCCATTCGTCGCGCAGAAATGGACCGTTCGTGGCGGTGAACTGCGCGGCAATACCGGAAAACCTGGTCGAGTCGACCCTGTTCGGACATGAGAAGGGTTCCTTCACCGGCGCCACCACTTCCCAGGCCGGCAAGTTCGAACAGGCTCAGGGTGGAACCTTGTTGCTCGATGAGGTTTCAGAGATACCGCTCAATGTCCAGGCCAAGCTGTTGCGCGTCCTGCAGGAAAAGGTGGTCGAACGAGTGGGCGGCCGGGCACCGATCTCGCTCGATGTTAGAGTGGTGGCGGCCAGCAATCGTGATTTGAGCGGCTGGGTACGGGACGGGCGTTTCCGCGAGGACTTGTACTATCGTCTGAATGTGTTCCCTCTGGAAGTGCCGCCGCTTCGGCACAGACGGGCCGATATCCTGCCGCTGGCACGATATTTTCTGAAGGCCTACGCCGGGTTGGTCGGACGGGACGGTTTTGTCCTTTCAAGCGCGGCAGAGGCTGAATTGACGGCCTATGGGTGGCCCGGTAACATCCGCGAGCTAAGCAATGTGATGCAGCGGGCCATGATTCTTGCGGCGGGCAGCCGGATCGAGCCCGACAATCTGCTGTTACCCCATGTGCAGACCTATCGGCAGCCGAATGTCGAAGAAGAACTTGTCGAAGACGCCCGACCTGCCCAGATTCGTGATATGGAAAAGGTCATGATTCTGGATACCCTGGAGCGGTTGAACGGGTCCAGGAAAAAGACTGCCGAAGAACTGGGCATCAGCGAGCGCACTTTGCGCTACAAGCTGCAAAAATATCGGGAAGATGATGGGTCGGACGAGGAATGCGGCCTATAATGCAGACAGCCGGAACGGAATGAAGGCGGAGATCAGGCCATGGTGAACCCGGGCATAGAACAGATGGTGAGTCAGTTGCGTGCAGTTGCGGCGCAAGCTTCCAGTTCGTCTTCGTCCGTCTCGGAAACTTCGGCGTCCGGACATGACTTTGCCGCCCTCCTGCAATCGGCCGTCAATGAGGTCAACACTACACAGCAGGATGCCAAAACCTTGACCCAGCAATTCGAGCAAGGCGATCCCACCGCCAATCTTCAGGACGTGGTGGTTTCGTTACAGAAAGCCAGCCTCTCTTTTCAGACCATGGTTCAGGTGCGCAACAAGCTGGTTTCCGCTTATCAGGAAATCATGAACATGCAGGTCTGATGCACGGTTAACCAGACGGCATACGGATGGCCACACCAGCCCAGCAGTTTTCCAGCAGTCCCATACAACGATTCAACGCACTTCCCAACTCGCGCAAGCTGGGTGTGATGGTCGCGGTGGCGGCCATTATCGCGTTGATCGCCGGTGCGGTGATGTGGAGCCGGACGCCGGACTATCGTGTCCTCTTTTCCAATCTGTCCGAGCGCGATGCTGGCAGTGTGGTGACCACGCTGGCGCAGATGAACGTGCCCTACAAGACCGAGGCTGGCGGGACCATCATGGTGCCATCCGATCAGGTTTATGACCTGCGCTTCAAGCTGGCTTCGCAAGGCTTGCCGAAAGGAGACGCGGTCGGTTTCGAACTGATGGACTCGCCCAAGTTGGGGATGACCCAGTTTCAGGAGCAGGTCACTTACCAGCGTGCACTTGAGGGTGAACTCGCCAGAACCATCCAGGCCCTGGATTCGATTGCCTCGGCTAGGGTGCATCTGGCGATCCCAAAACCCTCGGTATTCATTCGTGATCAGCAGAAGCCTTCGGCCTCGGTGCTGGTCAACCTGTATTCCGGCCATTCACTCGAGGGGCCGCAGGTGAGCGCGATTGTTCATCTGGTTGCCAGCAGTGTCCCTGAACTGGATGCCAAGAACGTTACTGTCGTCGATCAGGCCGGCAATCTGCTTACCACGAAGGGAGATCTCAGTTCACTGCAGGGGTTGAGTTCCGGCCAACTGGATTATCTGCGCGATGTGGAGGGTTATTACGCCAAGCGGATCGAGTCCATCATCATGCCGATTGTTGGTGCCGGCAATGTAAAGGCCGAGGTCCAGGCCGATCTCGATTTCTCCGAGGATGAGTCGACCAGTGAATCGTACAAGCCGAATCCGACCCCGGATACCCAGTCCGTGCGCAGTCAGCAGACCATGTCCGATTCCTCGGGTGGAGGTAGCGCAGCGGGTGGTATCCCGGGCGCGCTCAGCAACCAGCCGCCGGGCCCGGCCACAGCGCCTCTCAATGCTCCGGCCGGGGCCAACGCCGGAGCCACGCCAGGCGCCGGCGGTGCGGCGGCCCAGGCAGGTGGCGGCAAGCGGGATAGCGTGACCAATTTCGAACTGGACAAGACCATCCGGCACGTCCGTGAATCACTGGGCAGGATCAAGCGGTTGTCGGTCGCTGTGGTGGTCAATTACAAGGCCAGTAGCGAGCCGGATGCCAAGCCCGCACCACTGCCTCCTCAGTTGCTTGATCAGGTGAATAATCTGGTCAAGGAGGCCGTGGGCTATAACCAGGCGCGAGGCGATACGATCAATGTGGTGAACACTGCTTTCAGCGAAGCCGGCAAGGTGGAAGAGGTTGAGACGCCACTCTGGAAAGATCCAAGCAATGTTGCCCTGGTCAAGGAACTGCTGAAAAACCTGCTGATTTTCGGTTTGGCGTTCTACCTGGTCTTTGGCGTATTGCGTCCCCTGTTGCGCGACCTGGTGCGACCGCCCGAAGTGACGGCAGCGGAGGGGCCTGGTTTTGAAGCAGAAGATATGGAAGGTGGCTTCGATGTACTGGGCGGCGGCATGTCTCCTGGCGAACATCATGCGGCAGACAATTATCAGCACAGCATCGGTACGGTACGGGATTTCGCCAAGCAAAATCCCAAGATCGTGGCTGAAGTCGTCAAGGAATGGATGACCAAGGAATGAGCGACGACGGCGTCCATAAAAGTGCGATCCTGATGCTTGCGCTTGGCCATGATGAGGCGGCAGAAGTGTTCAAGCACCTGGGTCCGAAGGAAGTTCAGCGTCTGGGCGCTGCCATGGCCAGCATCGGAAACGTCAACCGGGGTCAGATCGAGACAGTGATCAAGGACTTCCACAAGGAAACCGAGGGGCGCGTGACCCTCGGCGACAGCGACGAATATATCCGGACAGTTCTGACCAAGGCGCTGGGCGACGACAAGGCTTCTCATCTGCTTGACCGCATCCTGCAGGGGAATGACAACGCCGGGATCGAAAGCCTGAAGTGGATGGATGCGGCTTCCGTGGCGGAGATGATCCGCAATGAGCATCCCCAGATAATCGCGACCATCATGGTTCACCTCGATCCGGACCATGCCAGCGAGGTGCTGAACATGTTGCCTGAACGGCTGCGCAACGATGTCATGTTGCGCATCGCCACCCTGGAAGGCGTTCAGCCGATGGCGCTACGTGAGTTGAACGAAGTGCTTACACAATTGCTGTCCGGCGGCGAGCGGGGCAAGAAGAGTGCTCTGGGCGGGGTCAAATCTACTGCCAACATCCTGAACTATATGGGCGGGGCCATCGAGGCCTCGGTGCTGGCCGGGATTCGGGAAAACGATCCTGACTTGGCCCAGAAGATACAGGACCAGATGTTTACCTTCGACAATGTGATGGAACTGGATGATCGTTCTGTCCAGTTGCTCTTGCGCGAAGTCCAGTCCGAATCCCTCATCATTGCTCTCAAGGGCACCACCGAGGACCTCAAGGAAAAGATATTCAAGAACATGTCCAGTCGGGCTGCCGAATCGCTCAAGGAGGATCTGGAATCCAAAGGCCCGGTCAGGCTGTCTGAAGTCGAGGCGGAGCAGAAGGAAATCCTCAAGGTCATACGCCGTCTGGCTGACGAAGGCCAGATCATCCTGGGCGGCAAGGGCGGCGACGAAGGGATGGTCGAGTAAATGCGGCCAGCTGAACGGTCATGACTTCCCGCGTCATTCCCAAGGAACATCTGACGGCTTACCAGCGCTGGGAACTGCTAGGTATTGAGGATACGTCGGGTACGTTTGGCAAGCGCGCGCAAATGCCGCCGGAAGAGGCCCATGCCATCAATTTGCCAACGGCTGAGGATCTGGAACAGATACATCAGCAGTCTGCGCAGGAAGGCTTCAAGATTGGTCATGAGGAAGGCTACACGGCGGGGTTTGAAATGGGCCGCCAAGCCGGCCAGGCGAGCGCAGAGCGCTTTGCGAACTTGGTGGAGTCCCTGGATGCGGAACTGCTTCGCCAAGATGAAAAGCTGTCCAGAGAATTGCTGAGCCTTGCACTGGCTGTTGCGAAACAGATGCTGCGAACCGCGCTGAAGGTAAAAGAGGGACTGGTACTCGAGGTGCTGCGCGAGGCTATGAACAGCCTGCCCGGACTTGCAGGCCATTTGCGGGTGATGGCGCACCCGGATGATTTGCACGTAATAAACGAATTCCTGGCGGCCGAGCATGGCCATTTTTCAGCCAAGGCAGTAGCCGACAGTCGTGTGGAACGAGGTGGATTCCGGATTGAATCCAGCAACAGTGAAGTGGATGGCGAACTGCCCATTCGTTGGCAGGAGATCGTCGACTGTCTGGGTACTGACAGCGCGTGGCTGGAGTGACCCGGGCGGAAAACCTCATCAGCTATTTGCGCGACTGCCAGGAAGCAGTAGGACAGGCCAATTCATGGAATGTAACCGGCAAACTCACCAAGGTTGCCGGTCTGGTGATGGAAGCCTCCGGACTCAGGTTGCCGACCGGTGTCAATTGCAAGGTCTATATGTCGGGAGGGCAACAGGTCGAAGCGGAAGTGGTCGGCTTTCATGGCGACCGCCTCTATCTGATGCCCTCGACGGATGTTTATGGTCTGGCTCCGGGGGCGGTGGTGGAGCCCTATCGGGTCTGCAGTTTCGACTATCCCCGCTTCGCCCTTAACTACGTACGCAAACGACGGGTAGAAGATCGTATCCGGCAGGTACCTGTCGGCCCGGAGCTGCTCGGACGCATCATAGATGGCGGAGGGCGTGTGCTTGATCGGCTGGGCAGCCTTGATCCTTCCCGCCGTGTTCCGCTTTACAGTCGGCCTTACAATCCTATGGAGCGGGAGCCGATCAAGGACGTGCTGGATGTCGGCGTCCGGGCCATCAATGCCCTGCTGACTGTCGGCCGGGGACAGCGTATGGGGCTGTTCGCCGGCAGTGGTGTGGGCAAGTCGATGCTGCTGGGCATGATGGCCCGTTATACCTCGGCTGACGTGGTCGTGGTTGGTCTGATCGGCGAGCGGGGCCGCGAAGTAAAGGAATTCATAGAGAATATCCTGGGTGAGGAAGGCCTCAAGCGGGCTGCCGTTGTGGCTGCGCCGGCTGATTCGCCACCCTTGCTAAGGTTGCACGGCGCCGCCTATGCCACCGCGATCGCCGAGTATTTTCGCGATCAGGGTCAGCACGTGCTACTGATCATGGATTCCCTGACCCGTTATGCCCAGGCCCAGCGCGAAATTGCGCTGGCGGTGGGAGAACCGCCAGCCACCAAGGGGTATCCCCCTTCTGTCTTCGCCAAGCTGCCGCAACTGGTTGAACGGGCCGGAAACGGCAAGGAAGGTGGCGGCTCTATCACGGCGTTCTATACCGTGTTGGTTGAAGGCGATGATCAGCAAGATCCGATCGCCGATGCGGCACGGGCCATTCTTGATGGTCATATCGTGTTGTCACGCCAGTTGGCCGATCAGGGACATTACCCGGCTATCGACATTGAACAGTCTATTTCGCGGGTCATTACCGAACTGCTAAGCCGTGAGGAATTGAACCAAGTGCGCCGTTTCAAAGGTTTGTATTCACGCTATCAGCGCAGCCGTGACTTAATTACGATCGGGGCATACAACAAGGGAAACGATGCACAACTGGACGAGGCCATCGCACTTTACCCGGCGATGCAGTCTTTCTTGATGCAGGACTTTCTCGATCAGGAAGACTATGTTTCCAGCCGTGGGCAACTGACCAGCCTGATCTCCTGACACAGCTTGCCACCAGTTCCAACTCCGGGGAATTGGAACTGGTGGATATGGCGCAGTTTAGTTCTGTTCGTTGGCGTTTTTTGCCAGCTTATACCAGATAAACAGCCCCATGGCGATGATGAATCCGATGGTAAACAGGCTAAGCAGGCCGATATCGGAGCCGAATAGTTCCTTCATGACGATGTCCATCACCTTCTCCTAACAAAACGCCCATTAGGGCAACATGGTTGAATCGGAAACCGATCTGGCGGTTAATTGCAGCGTTCCGGAGAACGGCGCTTGCCACAAACCAATCAGGCGCCATTTACTATCCTCAGGCTCGAGCACGAGTTTGCGCTGACCTGCAGGCATCAATGGGAGAGCTGTGCTGTACGCTCCTGTGTCGTCGGGCCGGAGTGTCAGGATGACGTCGGCATTACTGCCACGTTCGGCCGGTACCAGCTTGAGCAGCAAATAGTGGGGTTTTTTGGCTATCTTGCCGTTCAGTACGACCGAAAGCGCCTCACCATAGCTGGCCTTCATATCGGCTGTAAGTGACATGAGCGTAGCTTTTTTGTCCATCTCATCGGCCTTGGTGATGGCTATCCCTGGGCTATCCGAGTCGTTGAGAACAATATCGGCCTTCTTGTACGCAATCCATACGGTGGTCAACCCCGCTACAACTGCCAGTAGCGGCAGTGTGAAGATGAGCCAGGCCATCGGCTCCTTCCACCAGACTGATTCTTTTTCAATGCTCATTCTTGGATCCAATCAACGCTATTTAAGGAAGCTGGATTTAGCTTCACGCACAAGGCGGGAATCGTCAGCGGCCTTTATCTCGAAAAACACGGGCTGGGTTGGGTGCAAAACAGAGGACTTGGGTGCTTCCAAGGTGACGTTAAGGTTCTCTGTGCCCAGTGCTGCAACATCAATTTGATCGCCGCTGGTGATTTTCAGTCCATCCAGGCCCTTAGCGTTAATGGTGTAGTGATGGGGCTTGCCGTCCATATTGATAACTTGAAGCCGATAGAGGTTTTCCAATCCACCAGATGGCGTTTCGCGTGACAGGGTCAGCCGGTCACGTATCACATCGACACGCATCGGAATGCGATTCACCAGAGTGTAGAAAAATGCGATGACGATACCTGTCAGGACCACGGTGTAGAACAGCGTGCGGGGCCGGAAGACATGCTTGCTTATTTCCTCGTCTGCATACTTGCCGTCGATTGCGTTCTGGGTTGAGTAGCGGATCAGACCCTTCTCATAGCCCATCTTGTCCATGACCTGGTCACAGGCGTCAATACAGGCGGCACAACCGATGCACATGTACTGCAGACCATCACGGATATCGATTCCAGTCGGGCATACGCTGACGCAGATATCGCAATTGACGCAGGCACCCAGTCCTTCAGCCTTGTAATCAGCCTCCTTCTTGCGGCTGCCACGGGGCTCCCCACGCAGGTAATCATAGGTAATGATGAGTGTGTCCTCGTCGAACATCACACTCTGGAACCGGGCATAAGGGCACATGTACTTGCAGACCTGCTCCCGCATGAAACCGGCGAAGCCCCAGGTTGCGAAGGCATAGAAGAATATCCAGAAGGTTTCCCACGGGCCCAGCGTCCAGGTACCCAGTTCCACCAGTAATGTCCTGGCGGGGGTGTAATAGGCGACCAGCGTGAAGCCGGTCCAGAGTGCGAGCAGAATCCAGGCGACGTGCTTACCCCCCCGGCGGACGATCTTCTCGCCATTCCAGGGCATGGTGTTGAGTTTTTGCTGCTTTTTGTAGTCGCCTTCGAACCAGCGTTCGACCCACATGAAGAGTTCGGTATAGACCGTTTGCGGGCAGGCATAACCGCACCAAAGTCGGCCGGCAATTGCCGTGAACAGGAAAAGGCTCAACGCAGAGATGATCAGGATGAGAGCCAGCCAGATAAAATCCTGGGGCCAGAAGACGAGGTCGAACAGGAAGAATTTGCGGTTGACCAGATCGAACAAAACAGCCTGGCGTCCATGCCAGTTCAACCACGGTAGCCCGTAGTACAGTATCTGGGTCAGCAGAACCAGTGCCACGCGCCAGTTGTTGAAAATACCATGTACGGCGCGAGGATAGATCTTTTGGCGCACTTCGTACAAGGATACTTTTTCGGAGTCGCTGTCCATTGGGCTAGCTTGATTTGATTCCGCCACCTTTACTGCTCCTTCTCTCGATGCTGCGTTATTTTCAATTGTCTGGTTCTCCTCCAAACAAACTGTAAATACGTGCTTGATATCGTTATGTGCGGTGACCCGCAATCAAGGTGACCGAAAACGATCACCTTGATTGCGGGGCCGGCCGCTAGGCCAGCCCACGCGTAAGGTTACTTCGCCTGAGCAGCTTCAGCAGCTGCTGCCGGAGCTGCTGCAGGTGCAGCCGCTACAGGAGCCGGTGCGGCTGGAGTTTGGCCGCCACCCAGACCCCAGACATAAGCCGTGAGCAACTGAATCTTGGCGTCGCCCAGCATGTCCTGGAAGGCCGGCATGCCGCCCTTGCGACCCTTCATGATGGTCTCGACGATAGCGGCTTCGCTGCCACCATACTGCCAAGCGTCATCAGTCAGGTTCGGGAAACCAGCGGCTGCATTGCCCTTGCCGTCTTCGCCATGGCAACCGGCACAGGCAGCGAACTTGGTTTTGCCAGCTTCAGCCAGAGCCGCGTCATGGGGCTTGCCGCCCAGCGACAGGACGTAGTTGGCGACTTCTTTGGCGCTCTTCTCATCACCCAGCAGGTTGGCTGGCATTTCAGCAGAGTGACCAGCCGAGATGGATGCCTTGATCGAGTCAGGATCGCCACCGAAGAGCCAGGTCTTGTCGGACAGATTGGGGAAGTTCTTGCCGTCGCCCTGGGCATTGGAGCCGTGACATTGAGAGCAGTAGGTCAGGAACAGATGGTTGCCCATCTCCTTGGCGGTCGGGTCGGCTGCCACCTTCATGACGTCTTCATGCAGGAAGGGTTCCATTACCTTGTTGAAGTCGGCGTCGATCCGGGTCTTTTCGTCCGTGTACTGCGCGGCTGAAGTCCAGTTCAGTACGCCGGGAAACTTGCCGAGGCCGGGGAATAGAACCAGATAGATGATCGAGAAGAAGATCAGACCCCAGAACATGTACAACCACCATTTGGGCAGGGGGTTGTTCAGTTCTTGCAAGTCACCGTCCCAGGCATGCTCCATCAGGGCCGCTTTTTCGCCGGGGGCCAGTTTCTGTCCGCTTTGTTGTTTCAAAAACCACATCACACCCAAAATCGAGATTACGGTGATGGCGATGACGTAGTAATTCCAGAAGTCACTGACAAAGTCAGGTACTGCATAGCCTTCAATCATTTCGTTCTCCTAACGATAGGCTCAGGCATGCCGGCGATCGGCGCTAGTGTTGTCTTCCTGGAAGGGAAGGTTGGCTGCTTCCTCGTATTTTTCGCGATTGTCCTTGTGGTAGGCCCACCAGACAATGGCAATGAACAGGAGGAAGAACAGTACCGTAACGCTTGCGCCAATCAGACCGGCATCCATAATCGCTTTGCCTCAGTATCAGTTGTCTTTGGGGCCGTGGGTGCCGAGAACCTGGAGATACGCGATCAACGCATCCATCTCGGTTTTGCCTTCAAGATCCTTGGGGGCGTTGGCAATTTCCTCGTCCGTGTAACCGGTGCCCACGATATCCAGAGTCCGCATCTTGGCCTGAATGTCTGCCGCATCGGCAGGCGCATCAGCCAGCCAGTGATACGACGGCATATTCGACTCGGGAACGACATCGCGAGGATTCATCAGGTGCACGTAGTGCCACTGGTCGGAGTAACGACCGCCGACACGAGCAAGGTCCGGGCCGGTACGCTTGGAACCCCACTGGAACGGACGGTCGTAGACGTACTCGCCAGCCACGGAGAAGTGACCATAACGTTCGGTCTCGGCCCGGAAGGGACGAATCTCCTGAGAGTGGCACAGATAGCAGCCTTCCCGTACATAGATGTCACGGCCGGTCAACTGTAGCGCGGTATAGGGTTTGAGGCCCGATATCGGCTGAGTGGTCGACTTCTGGAAGTACAGAGGAACAATTTGCACCAAGCCACCGACGCTGACGACGATGAACGTCAGCACCATCAAAAGGCCGATGTTTTTCTCGATTAACTTATGGGAAAACATGTTTCGTCTCCTCGGTTAGATCAAGCGTGGACGGCTTGCGGGATGGCGGCGTCATTGACGGCCTTGCCCGCTGCCACGGTCTTCCACACGTTGTAAGCCATCAGCAGCATGCCCAGGAAGAACATGACGCCGCCGACCAGGCGAATGGTGTAGAAGGGGTAGATGGCATTGACGACCTGGGCGAAGCTGTAAGTCAGCGTGCCGTCGGCGTTGGTGGCTCGCCACATCAAACCTTCAGCCACACCGGCAATCCACATCGAGGCGATATAGAGAACGACGCCGATGGTCGACCACCAGAAGTGGACGTTGATCAGACGGGTGCTCCACATTTCTTCACGGCCGAACAGGCGCGGGATGAGGTAGTACATGGAACCGATGGTGACCATGGCAACCCAGCCCATGGCGCCGGAGTGGACGTGACCGATGGTCCAGTCGGTGAAGTGTGAGAGCGCGTTCACGGTCTTCACGGACATCATCGGGCCTTCGAAGGTCGACATGCCGTAGAAGGACAGGGAAGTGATCAGGAACTTCAGGATTGGATCGGTACGCAGCTTATGCCAGGCACCGGACAGGGTCATGATGCCGTTCATCATGCCACCCCAGGACGGAGCGATCAGCATCAGGGAGAACACCATACCCAGGCTCTGCGCCCAGTCGGGCAGCGCGGAGTAGAGCAGGTGGTGCGGGCCGGCCCACATGTAGATGAAGTTCAGCGACCAGAAGTGGACGATGGACAACCGGTAGGAGAAGATCGGCCGGCCGGCTTGCTTGGGAATGAAGTAATACATCATGCCCAGGAAGGCGGTGGTCAGGAAGAAACCGACGGCGTTGTGGCCGTACCACCATTGCACCATGGCATCCTGAACGCCCGAGTAGACGGGGTATGACTTGAACATGCCGAACAAAGAGGTGCTGCCACCCAGAATCCAGGGCAGTTCGATGTTGTTCACCACATGCAGCAGGGTGATGGTGATGATGTAGGCGCCGAAGAACCAGTTCGCCACATAGATGTGGGAGGTCTTGCGCTTCATGATGGTACCGAAGTAGAGAATAGCGTAAGCAATCCAGACCACGGCGATCATCAGGTCAATCGGCCATTCCAGTTCGGCGTATTCCTTGCCGCTGGTAATGCCCAGAACGAAACTGACCGCAGCGCTCAGGATGATCAGTTGCCAGCCCCAGAATACGAAGGCGGCAAGGCCGTCTGAAATCAGGCGGGTCTGGCAAGTGCGTTGCACAACATATAAAGATGCGGCGAACAGGCCGCAACCGCCAAAGGCGAAGATGACCGCGTTGGTGTGCAGCGGACGCAGTCGGCCAAATGACAGCCAGGGGAGTTGCAGGGTGATATCGGGCCAAATCAGCTGTGCGGCGATGATTACGCCGACCAGCATACCGACAATGCCCCATACAACAGTCATGATGGCAAATTGTCGGACGACCTTGTAGTTGTATGTCGCTTCCATACGGGTCTCCTTCGCAGGTGTAGAGAGTTGCTCTTTTTCGGTGCCGAAAAATCGACCTCCGAATCCTAATAAACCGTATCAGTTGATGTCAATCAAAAATGCGACTAAATGTCACCTTGACAACAAGGTTTAAATTTAATCTTTTTGTGTTTCGTCTGGTTTATCTGTGCTAGGAGGTGGCTGGTCATCGTCCATCAGAATGCGATGGGCCGGTCCTTCCATGTCCTCGAACTGTCCACTGCGGACCGCCCATAACAAAACCAGTGCGATGAAGGCGACCAGAACCAGGCTGATCGGGATAAGCATAAAAAGGATGTCCATGTGTGGTTAGGTGCCGTAGTCAAATTACAGGTGGATTGTGCGCCGACATGTCCCGAGGACCCAAAAAGTTTCAAGTCGGGTTGTGGCGACCGGAATGGGAAATGCGCAGTGCGTTGAGTACGACGAGCAGCGAGGAAAGCGACATCCCTATGCCGGCCATCCAGGGAGTGACATAGCCCATTGCGGCGGCCGGGATGGCCAGTGCGTTGTAAATCGCGGCCCAGGCCAGGTTTTGATGAATGATGCCCTGGGTCTTGCGGGCGACCTTTACGCCATCTGCCAGTCGGGACAGTTCGCTCGATAGCAGAACCATGTCGGCGGCCGCCTGTGCCGCTTCGGCGCCCTGATCGATGGCGATGGAGACCTGGGCCTGGGCCAGCACCGGAGCGTCGTTGACGCCATCGCCGGTCATGGCGACGATGGCGCCCGCGCTTTGCAGCGCCTTGACCGCATCGAGCTTGCTCTCCGGCAACATGCCGCCACGGGCGTCCTCGATGCCCAGCCGGCCGGCCAGGGCGAGCACATTGTCGGTACGGTCACCGGAGAACAGGTGCAGGCGCACCCCCATCGACTTCAGGCTGGCAACCAGTTCCGCGGATTGGGGGCGCAACTCGTCGCCCAGGCCGAACCAGGCCATGATCCCGGTTTCATCTGCCAGTCCGACCAGGGTCAAATCCATTGGAAACGGAGGCGGCTCGACTGAAATGAAGGTCGGTGTACCAAGCCTGTAGCGTTGCCCGTCAATCACGCCTTCGACGCCCTGTCCCGCCAAATAGCGGATTTGGCTCGCGTCAAGGCCGGCCTGTTCGGCCGCGTTGCGGATGGCGACGGCGACTGGATGGGTCGCGCCCTGTTCCAGTCCGGCCGCCAGCGCCAAGACGGTTTCGCGGTCGCCGCGCACGGTGCGAACTTCAACCAGGCTGAATTCGCCTGTGGTCAGCGTGCCGGTCTTGTCGAATACGAAATCGGTGGCGTGGGCCAGTGTTTCCAGCGCATGGCCCCGCGTCGAGAGCAGACCCATGCGGGTCAGACGACCCATGGCAGCGGTCAGGGCGACCGGAGTGGCCAGGGCCAGGGCGCAGGGACAGGACACCACCAATACGGAAACCGTGATCCAGAAGGCCCGTTCGGGAGAAATGAAATACCAATAGGTCGCGACCGTTGCGGCCACAATCAGCAGGGCCAAGACAAACCAGGAGGCGATCCGGTCGGCAGCCAGAGCCAGACGTGGTTTCTCTGCCAGCGCGCGATCCAGCAGCCGGACGATGCCGGACAGCACCGTGTCGGCGCCGATCTTTTCTACCTTCACGACCAGCGGACTGGACAGGTTGATGGTGCCGCCGATGATCGAACTGCCGTCCTGCTTGTGAACCGGATGGGATTCGCCGGTGAGCAGCGATTCATCGACGCTGGATTCGCCATCGGCAACGCGGCCGTCGGCCGGGAAGCTCTCGCCGGGGCCGACCAGAACATGGTCGCCGGGAGTGAGCTTGGCCGCGACGGCAATCTCTTCCTCACGGCTGTCCGGCCAGTTCGGCAACCGGATGGTGGCGGCGGGAATCAGTTTGACCAGAGACTCGGCTGCCTCGGCGGATCGCTTGCGGGCATTCATCTCCAGGAAGCGGCCGGTGAGCAGGAAGAAGACGAACATGGTCACCGAGTCGAAATAGACCACGCTGCCGCTGGTGAACGTGGCGTAAACGCTGGCGCCATAGGCTGCGCCCACACCCAGCGCCACGGGAACGTCCATGCCGGCCCGTTTCAATTTGATGTCGCGCCAGGCACCCTGGAAAAATGGCCAGGCAGAATAGAACACCACTGGCGTGGTCAGCAGCATGCTTGCCGACCTCATCAGCGCCTCGATGTCCAGGGTCATGGTGTTGCTGCGCGCCAGGTAGAGCGGGATGGCGTACATCATCACCTGCATCATGCCCAGGCCGGCGATGGCCAGGCGGCGAATCGCCGTGTCGCGCTCCTTGCGGAACAGTTCTTCCTGGCGGCCAGCATCGAAGGGATAGGCCAGATAGCCGATCTCCTGAACGGCCTGCAATATGTTGGAAAGCTCGATCCGGCTGTTGTCCCAGCGGACCCGCGCGCGGTGGGTGGAAAAATTGATGTCGGCAGCCAGTACGCCTGGCAGTTGTCTCAGATGTCGTTCGTTGAGCCAGATGCAGGCCGCGCAGACGATACCTTCCAGGATCAGGTTGGCCTCACGGATATCGCCCTCGCTCTTGACGAAGCTTTGCTGAACCTCGGGCAGGTCATACAGCTTGAGTTGCTTCAACTCTTCCAGCGCCGCTTCGGGCGTTTTTGGCAGGTCGGTACGCAACCGGTAATAGTCGGCATTGCCGGAGTCGATGATGGTCTGGGCGACGGCCTGACACCCCCGGCAGCAGCCGGGCTCGTCCTTGTCCATGAAGTGGATGGGATACACGGCTCCCGTTGGAATGGTCTCGCCGCAATGGAAGCAATGGGTCGTGGCGGGGCTGGATGGGTCGAGGGTGTCAGGCATGTCGTCCATTTTATCGGAATAAGTCACTTACAATGACCGGATGGTTCCCTGGTTGACGACACAGATTCCCTTTCCCCGCCCGGATTCAGCTCTGGTCGAGCCCAATGGCTTGCTGGCCGCGGGTGCGGATCTGTCGCCGGAGCGTCTGCGCGCTGCATATCGTCAGGGTATTTTCCCGTGGTTCGGCCCTGGTGAGCCCATCCTCTGGTGGTCGCCCAATCCACGCATGGTGCTGGTTCCGGATGAGTTCAGATTATCCCGTTCCTTGGCCAAGCGCTTGCGGCGACGGGACTATGAAGTGCGGGTCGATACTGCCTTCGAATCGGTGATGCGTGCCTGTGCTGAGCCGCGGCCGGGGCAGCGCGGTAGCTGGATCGTGGAAGAGATGATCCAGGCCTATTGCCGGCTTCATGCTCTGGGGTTCGCCCATTCGGTCGAGACCTGGTCAGGGGGTGAACTGGTCGGCGGGCTGTACGGCGTTGCCATCGGCCGGATGTTCTACGGCGAATCCATGTTCACCCGGATCAGCGATGCCTCCAAGATTGCCTTTGCCCATCTGGTCGCACAATTGCGCCGCTGGGATTTCGGCCTGATCGATTGCCAGATGGAAACCGCGCACCTGGCTTCGCTGGGCGCCCGGCCGATCGCGCGACAGGAATTCATGAGCCGGCTGGAGTTGTTGGTAAACTTGCCGGGTGTGTCCGGACAATGGCGTTTCGACCATGACCTTATTGACTGAACTGCCTGTTCAGCGTCTTCAGTTTTATCTGACGGCGCCTTATCCCTGCAGCTATTTGCCGGATCGGATGGCACGTTCCCAAGTGGCCACTCCGGCCGGCCTGATCGATACCCCGGTGTTCAGCGAGATGGCCCGGTTGGGTTTTCGGCGCAGCGGGCATTATGTCTATCGACCCCGGTGCGATGAATGCGAGGCTTGCACTCCGGCGCGGGTAGTTCTGGCCGAGTTCCAGCCCCGGCGGAGTCAGCGCCGCAACTGGAGTCGCAACCAGGACATCAGCTGCGAGCTGCGCCCGCTCGAATTCGTCGAAGCGCACTATGTGCTGTATCGCCGCTACCAGGCGGCCCGTCACGCCGGCGGCGGCATGGACATGGATGACCGCGAGCAATACCGGGCGTTTCTGCTGACCAGTCAGGTGGATAGCGTGCTGGCCGAGTTTCGCCTGGACGGCGAGGTGGTCATGGTGAGCCTGATCGACCGGCTGCTGGATGGCCTGTCGGCTGTCTATACCTTTTACGAGCCGGATTTGGCCAGGCGTGGACTGGGCGTATACAACGTCCTGACCCAGATTCGCCTGGCGGCCGGGATGCATCTGCCCTATCTGTATCTGGGCTACTGGATCAAGCAAAGTCCGAAGATGGCTTACAAATCGGATTACCGGCCGCTGGAGATTTACCGGGACCGGGTCTGGAAGAAATTGGATGAAACTGAAATGGAGCACGACTGATGGCCCAATTACCCGCCGCCGCCGAGCAGATTCTCAAGATGCAGGCGCCCTTCATCCACGCAGTCGTAGAGGCCGTACACAATCGCGCGCTCGTCCCGCAACTGCTGGACATGCTGCGCGAAGCAGAAAGCCGGGGCTGGGCAGTGATGGTGTCCGTTGTACGCGAGATACTGGATGGCAAGCGGGATCGCTCCGTGATGCTGGGCCTGGATGACGAGGACAGGGTGATCGTCGAGGCGATACTGGCCGGCATTGAAAATCCGGCCACGCTGCCTCCGATCAATACCCGTGGCGACCCAGCCACCGCCGCACCAGGTCTGGGAACCATGATCAGCCTGGCCAGCCGGGGCAACATGGAAGCCTTTACCACACTGGCAAACATGGCCGAGCAGATGATGAAGGCAGGTGGCGACATGGCCCGGCTGGGCGGCATCATGCGTCGGCTGATCGATGGCGAGCGGGATGAAGCCATTCTGACCCGCGGCATGGGCGAACTTGGCCGGAAACTGGTGCGTGACATTTTGGCCGAGCTTGATAAAACGATTTTGCATTGATGGCGATTTGCGTGGCATCCTCGCGGTTGCAGGCGGCGAGAAACAACAGGTGATATGCAACCATGACCCATAGCCATCATAAACACCCTGCCGGACAGGCTCCCGTCATCGAAAAGACGGCGTCCCTGGATGAGATCAAACTCATGCCCGGCGATGCACTTCAATTGCAGCAGATGGTGGCAGGGCAGAACGAGCGTCTGACGGTGCGGGTCATCGGCGTCATGAAACCCAAGAGCGTGCTGGTCACGGCGCCGGTCATCGAAGGGAAACTGATTTTTGTCCGTGAGGCACAGCCTTTCCTGGTGCGGGCCTTTTCCGGACTCAATGTCTGCGCGTTCAAGACCAACGTACTCAAGGCACACCACACCCCATTCCCTTACCTGCACCTGGCCTATCCCGACAGTGTGCAGATCATGCGCATCCGCAAGGCCGTGCGTGCGGAGGTGCAGTTGATCACTGCCGTTCACGACAAGGAAGGCGGCAGGCAGATCGCTGCCGCCCGGATCGTCGATCTGAGCGTGGGCGGGGCACGCCTCATGGCCAACAATGCCTTTGGCGAGAAGGATCAGCTGGTTTTTCTCTCGTTCAAGATCAAGCTGGACGATATCGAGGAATACATCCAGACCCCGGCCATCATTCGAGCGATCAGCCAGGAAGACGACGAGACTGGCCGTAAAGTCACCGTGGTGGGCGTGCAATTCGAAAACCTGTCACAGAACCATCGTTTGCTTATCATGAACATGGTTTACCAGTTTCTGCTCAAGGAAACCGATTAATGCTTGTTTATCACGATCTGCTGCGCCACGTACTGGCGCACGGCACGCGCAAGGCCGACCGGACCGGCACCGGGACGATCTCCGTATTCGGCCACCAGATGCGTTTCGACCTGGCCGAGGGGTTCCCACTTCTGACCACCAAGAAGGTCCACCTGAAGTCGGTGATCCACGAACTGCTCTGGTTCCTCCAGGGCGATACCAACATCAAGTATTTGAAGGACAACGGCGTTTCCATCTGGGACGAATGGGCCGACGAAAACGGCGACCTGGGTCCCATCTACGGTTATCAGTGGCGCTCCTGGCCCACAGCGGATGGCCGCCACATCGACCAGATCCGCGAAGTGGTGGAGACCTTGAAGCGCAATCCGGATTCCCGTCGCATCATCGTGTCGGCCTGGAACGTGGGCGAACTGGATCGGATGAAGCTGCCGCCCTGCCACGCCTTCTTCCAGTTCTACGTGGCGGACGGCAAGCTGTCCTGCCAACTCTATCAGCGCAGTGCAGACATATTCCTCGGCGTTCCGTTCAATATCGCCAGCTATGCCTTGCTCACCATGATGATGGCGCAGGTCGCCGGCTTGAATCCGGGCGACTTCGTTCATACCCTGGGCGATGCGCATATCTACCTCAACCATATGGATCAGGTGAACCTGCAATTGAGCCGCGATTTCAGGTCGTTGCCGGTTATGCGGATCAACCCCGACGTGAAGGACATCCTCGGCTTCAAATACGAGGATTTCACGCTGGAAGGCTACGATCCGCATCCAGGAATAAAAGCACCGGTGGCCGTATGAGCAGCGATCAGGGGCCCCGCGTGCGGGGATGCGAGCGTCCGCGAATGGGGTCCGTCCATCGAACCGGAGAGTTCGGCAATCCTGGAATGGGGAATGAGGTGGCCGTATGAGTCGGCTCAACATGATCGTCGCCATGGCGCGCAATCGGGTCATCGGGATCGACAACAAATTGCCGTGGCATATCCCTGGGGAGTTGAAGTATTTCAAGGATCTCACCATGGGTCACCACATCATCATGGGGAGAAAGACCTACGAATCGATTGGGCGCCCCTTACCGGGACGGACCACGATCATCGTTACCCGTGATGCTGACTATATTCAGGAGGGCTGTCTGGTCGCGCACTCGCTCCAGGAAGCTGTCCAGCTTTCGGATGGCGATGAACAGGTGTTCTTTGTCGGGGGGAGTAGCCTGTACGAACAGGCCCTGCCGCTGGCAGATCGGCTCTACATAACGGAGATTCAGGCCGACTACACCGGTGATGCGCATTTCCCCGAGTTCGACCGCACTGTCTGGCGGGAGGGATCTAGGGAGCACCGGGTTGCCGAAAACGGACTGGCATTCGATTACGTGGTGTACGACCGCTGAATCGAATTCATCCAGGCAACAAAAAAGCGCGGCATGCCGCGCTTTTTTGTTCGGTGAGAACCCGCTTACTTCTGGCTGGCAATCTCTTTGGCCAGCGCAGCGGCGTCAGCCTTGTGTGCAGCCTGGGGCGGCATGGTCATCTTGATGCCGGCGTATTGGCCGGTCTTGGCGCCCTTTTCCAGGGTGGTGGCCACAACAGCGGCATCGCCCTTGATCTTGGCATTCACATCCTTGAAGGTCGGGCCGATCTTGCCATTGTGGCAAGCCATGCAGCCGTCTTTCTTGAGCAGGTCATCGCCAGCCATGGCAGAACCGGCAGCAATCAGGGCAACAGCGGCAACAACAACAGAAATGGTCTTCATGTGTAATCCTTTCAAAATGACAGGTTTGGAAACATTATAGAGGCGCGACTATCTTGAAATAATTATAGTTAAATTTCCCTTAAGGGACTTGATTTTCATCAAACTTGGCGCTGGTGCGATGGTACCAGTCGCCATAGGATGTCAAAGCTGGAAGGTCTTGACCGAATCATCCAGCCGATTGGCATCGTTCACCAGATTGGCGGCCAGCTTGATGCCCTGCTCGGAGTCGTTCAGGGTAAGGGTGTTGAACTCCTCGATGGCCATCACGTTGCCATAAACATCGCGCGCCACGGATTTCTGTAGTCCTGTGGACTGGGCGATTTCCTTGACCAGACTGTCGACCTGAGACACGGCGTCGATGATGCTGGCGAGCGATTCACCGGCCTTTCGGGCCTGGCCGACGCCGATCTGGGCCTCGCTCATGCTTTCGCCGATGGCTTCGATCGCCAAATGGGTTTCCTGCTGAATGGTGCCGATCATCTGACTGATCTGGCTGGTGGCGTCGGAGGTCTTTTCGGCCAGTTTGCGGACTTCATCGGCGACGACCGCGAAGCCCCGACCCTGTTCGCCAGCACGGGCCGCTTCGATCGCCGCGTTGAGGGCAAGCAGGTTGGTCTGGTCGGCAATCTCCTTGATGACGGCGACAATGGTGCCGACCTCCTGGGAGCTCTGTTCCAGTTTCTCTACCCGTGTGGTGGCGCTGCTGATGCGGTCATGAATGTGCTCCATGCCGGTAATGCTGCCCTTGGCCATGGCGACACCATCCCGGGCGATGTTGCCGGCCTCGTTTGTTTTTGCGGTGGCGTGTTCACTGCGGGAGGAGATGTCTGCGATGGCTGCCTCCAACTGCTGGATGCTGGATGAAATGTCGCGGGTCCGGTCGGCGGATCGACCGACGCGGCCATAGATTTCCTCGGCCTGGCTGCGGATCATGTCGCTCCCGCTGCGGACCCGGCTGCTCAAGCCGGAGGTCTGGGAAATAAGCTCGCGCAGCGTTGCTGCCATGTTGTTGAAACTGCTGACGATCTCGCCGATGGTGTCATCGCTCTGCATTGCGCAGGTGAAGGTGAGATTCTTGCTGGCGATGGCGCTGGCGACCTGGGAGATGCGTTTCAGTTTGGAAACCAGGATCAGGTTCAGCATCCAGTAGTTGGCAACGCCAATCGCCAGCCCGGCGATGAAGCAACCGACAATGAACCAGGGCAGCATGCCGGGTTTCCATTCCACGAAAAACCCGGCGTAGACAGGAAACACACAAGCCACGGCAGCTCCGAAACCCAGATAGGCAATGAGCACACGGCGAAGGATACTGGGTTGCATGACGGTCTCCTCATGAAGCGGGTGGAGTCCGGTGTTACCCCGGACTATCCGCATAGTAACGGCTATAAACCTGAAAAACTTTAACCAGCCGGACTCGGCCGGCGCTTACCATTTCACAACATGGACGTTGTTCAGCGAGCGGCCCAGAAAGCGTTCGCCGATGGTCTGGAAACGCAGCGGGACGTCAGTGACCCAGAAGTGATAGTCCGCAGCGGTGCGTGAGGTTGTGTGCAGATTCATGTCGGTCAGCAGCGCGGCTGTGCGCTCCGCCATCGCTTCCGCGGAATCCACCAGGGCGACGTCGGGACCGGCTACTTCAGCCAGCAGCGGTTTCAGCAGCGGGTAATGGGTACACCCCAGGACCAGGGTGTCCACTTTCTCGGCCAACACGGGCTTCAGATATTCCTGGGCGGTCATCCGGGTGACGGGGTGGTCCAGCCAGCCTTCTTCGACCAGGGGCACGAACAGCGCGCAGGATTGGGACACGATCCGGGCGTCCGGTTCGACCTGGTGTATGGCACGGCCATAGGCGTTGCTGTTGATCGTCGTGGGCGTGCCGATAACACCGATGCGACGAGTACGGGTCGCCGCCAGCGCATTCAGGGCGCCGGCCTCGATCACGTCGAGCACGGGTACCGGAGAAAGATCGCGCACCACTTGCGACGATACGGCGGCCATGGTGTTGCAGGCGATGATCAGCAGTTTGACCTGCTTTTCCAACAGGAATTGGGCGATCTGGGTGGTGTAGTGGCCAATGGTCTCAACGGATTTGACGCCATAAGGTACCCGGGCAGTATCGCCGAAATAATGGATGTGTTCGAAGGGCAGGCGCTCCATCAGCGCGCGTACGACGGTCAGTCCGCCTACGCCGGAATCGAATACGCCGATGGGGTTGTTGGAGTCGAGATGCATGGATTGATTTTTGCCTGATGCGCTAACGAGGCGTCATTCTTGCAGGTAATGCGGCCGAGATGAACTGGAATCACGCAGCCTGTGCCGTTCGATGGCCCAGGCTACGTGTTCACGTACTCGTTCGGACGAGTGGGTCAGGCGCTGTTTCAGTGCTGCAAGATTGGCTTCCGTAGTGGGTGCATTGCCCAGTGCCACGGAGATGTTTCTCAGCCAGCGTTCATGGCCGATGCGGCGGATGGGCGAGCCGGCCAGACGGTCATTGAATTCGGTTTCGGTCCAGGCGAACAGTTCGGCGAGACGGGCGTGTTCCAGTCCGTTCCTTGGCAGGAAGTCGGGCACTTCGGCCGGACGGGCGAACCGGTTCCAGGGGCAGGCCGACTGGCAGTCATCGCAGCCGTAGATGCGTGTGCCCATCAGCGGTCGCAGCTCTTTGGGAATGGCACCGCTGTGCTCGATGGTGAGGTAGGAGATGCAACGTCGGGCGTCTAGTGTGTAGGGGCTGATGAAGGCATCGGTCGGGCAGCTTTTCAGACAGGCGTCGCAGTTGCCGCAATGGCCATCCGCCGGTGTGTCCGGTGGCAGCGATAGTTCTGTGTATAGCTCGCCCAGGAAGAACCAGGAGCCGGAGCGGGACAAAAGCAA
>JARLJM010000111.1 GCA_031291185.1 Parasulfuritortus sp.
CCCCCGTCCAGCAGTTCGCCCACCCGTTCCCGCATTTCCCGCGCCGCCTTGTTGGTGAAGGTGATGGCGGCGATGTGGCGCGGGTCGAACTCGCACTGCTTGACCAGATAGGCGATCTTGCGGGTGATGACACGGGTCTTGCCGGAGCCGGCGCCGGCCAGGACGAGCAGCGGCCCGTCCAGGTATTTCACGGCTTCGCGTTGCGGGGGATTGAGATCGGACAGCATGGGGCAGGGCCCGGTAAAATCGAGCCCAATTTTACCATTCAGGGTGACTGCAACCGTGGCCACTTACGTAATCGGCGATGTGCAGGGCTGCTTCGAGGCCTTTCAGGAACTGTTGGTGGCCATCGCCTTCAATCCCGCCCGCGACCGGCTCTGGCTGGCCGGTGATCTGGTCAACCGGGGCGAGAACTCGATCGGCATGTTGCGCTGGTGTATGGCTCATGACGATCAGATCGTCGCCATCCTGGGCAATCACGACCTGCATCTGCTGGCGGTGGCAGAAGGCTTCGTTCCCGCGCATCGCAATGACACCCTGGACGAGATTCTCGACGCCCCGGACCGCGCCGAGGTGCTGGACTGGCTGCGCAAGCGGCCCATGCTGCACCGCGAGGGCAAGTGGCTGATGGTCCATGCCGGCCTCCTGCCGGACTGGACGCCGAAACTGGCCGAGTCCCTAGCCCGCGAGCTCGAAGCCGCGCTGCGCGGCCCGGACTGGCGGCAGTTCCTGAGGGACATGTATGGCAACGAGCCGCGCCACTGGGACGACTCGCTTGCCGGTCAGGACCGGCTTCGGCTGGTAGCCAACGTCATGACCCGGCTCCGTTTCCTGCACGAGGACGGCAGCCTGGAGTTCCTGCACAAGGGTTCACCGGAAGACGCCCCGACCGAACTGACGCCCTGGTTTGATTTCCCTGACCGGCAGAACCTTGGCGTGCGGGTATTCTTCGGCCACTGGTCGACGCTGGGCCTGCTGCAACGTGCGGATGTGGTGGGTCTGGATACCGGCTGCCTGTGGGGCGGCCAGCTCAGTGCGCTTCGACTGGAAGACGGTCGGCTGATCCAGATCGGCTGTCGGGCGCGTCGCCAGCCCAAGCCGCACGGATAGCGGCTTCCGCCTGTGCGGCAAGTTGCCGGCGATCAAGACCGCGTGCGGAGATCGTGGGCAGGAATTCAATCTCGGCCACGAACGGCCCCGCCTGCAGGATGGTGCGCAGTGATGACAACATGGTCATCTCGCCGTAATACGCTGCCGCGGAGTTGTATTGCCCGGCTGCATCCAGGTAGCGGATGCGCGCCGGCCAGACCGTGATTTCGGCGTCGACGGCCGGCTGGAACAGACTGGTGTAGAAGGGCAGAAGGCCACGTCCGTCCGAAGTCGTCCCCTCCGGAAAAAGGGCCAGACAGTCGCCGTTGCGCAGATGCGCGGCCATCTCGTCGTTCATGCGCTTGGCATCGGCCTTCCGGGTACGCTCCAGGAATAAGGTCCTGCCCGCCTTGTCTGCCAGCCAGCCGACCACCGGCCAGTTGCGCACCTCAGCCTTGGAGATGAATCGGGCCGGCAGCTGGCTGTGAATGACGTAGATGTCGAGCCAGGAGACATGGTTCGCAACGATCAGAGCACCACCACTGCGGACCGAAGGCGGACGCCCGCGCGTCTCGACGCGGACGCCGACCACGGCCATCAAACGTCTGGCCCAGCGGACCAGACGTTTCTCGCGCTCGCCGAGATCAAGAAACGGAAACAGGAACAGCACGATCAGCACTCCGGCAAAGATATGAGAGCCGAGGCGGATGTAGCCCGGATAGGGCGAAATGGGGCGCATGTCGTCAGGCAGTCGTTGGCGGGAAACCGGAGTGTGGGCACACATCATTACCGGACTGCAACGATCTGGTTACAGTCCGGTTACCCATCGCACTGGCACCGACGCTCAGTGGGTAATACGGGTCTCTCCGCCCGAATCCAGGACACGAACCTGATCACCGACCTGGAAACTCTCGCCGGTATCTTCCTGCACCACCGCAATGGTACGACCCGAGTCCAGACGGACAGTCAGTTCAAGTCCCGGCTTCCTGGTAACGCCCTTCTCGACCGCCGAGCCCGCCACGCCACCCACCACGGCACCCAAGACCGCGCCGACCACCGAGCCCCTGCCTTCGCCCATGGTACTGCCCGCGACACCTCCGACCACGGCACCGGCGGCCGTACCGACCCCGGATTTGCTGCCCCCGATCTGGACGTTGCGCACACTGACGACCGTGCCCATCTTCACTTCATACGCGCGCCGCGCATCGGCCCGCTCATAGTCGCCGCTACCCAGACCACCGGCGCAACCGGCAGACATCAGCGCAACCACGATCAATGCTGTACCCGTCAGAATTTTCATGTACCTCTCCTTTACAAGGAATAACCAAACTCACCGTGAAACCGATCCGCCACTTCGGCGAAATCGAAATGATGGTTCTGACCACCACGGCTAGCAATCTTGATACTGCCCAGCAAGCCGGCCAACCGGCCAGCCGTACTCCAATCATAGCCCTTCAACATGCCGAACATCAGGCCTGCACGATAGGCATCGCCGCAACCGGTGGGGTCCATGATCGCGTGTGGCTTCGCCGGCGGGATCTCATGCACCTTGCCATCGGCATAAATGCGGGACCCCTTGGCACCCAGAGTGACGATCAGCGCTTTGACGCCGGGGGCGATCTGCTCCAGCGATCGGCCGGTACGCTCCTGCAGCAACTGCGCCTCGTAGTCATTCACCGCAACGTAATCGGCCAGCCCGATGAAATCCTGCAATTCGACGCCGCTGAACATGGGCAAGCCCTGACCCGGATCAAAAATAAACGGGATACCCGCTTCATTAAATTGCCGGGCATGATCCAGCATGCCCTGACGGCCATCCGGCGCAACGATGCCTAGCTTGATATCGCTCGCCTGAGCGACCTCGTTTTCGTGGGAGAAGTTCATCGCGCCGGGATGGAAAGCGGTGATCTGGTTGTCGTCCAGATCTGTGGTGATAAAGGCCTGGGCGGTATAGCTGCCGCTCATCTGGCGGATGTGCCCCTTTTCAATGGCAAGCCTGTCCAGCCGTTCCGTGTAACTACCGAAATCGTCGCCTACCGTGGCCATGATCACCGGCTCACCGCCAAGCAGCTTCAGGTTATAGGCGATATTGCCCGCGCAGCCACCGAACTCCCGCCTCATGTCCGGCACCAGAAAAGCCACGTTCAGGATATGAATCTTTTC
The DNA here is from genome assembly GCA_031291185.1 of Parasulfuritortus sp. Lineage (GTDB taxonomy): Bacteria > Pseudomonadota > Gammaproteobacteria > Burkholderiales > Thiobacillaceae > Parasulfuritortus. The sequence goes on from JARLJM010000111.1 coordinate 3,253, forward strand.
CGGCAGGATGTGATTCTTGAACTTGTCGTGGAACACCATGATGGTGTCGAAAGCCATGGAGCCGCAGATCAGGGTGCGCATGTCGTGATGACTCGTGAAGATGGAAACAGGC
>JARLJM010000010.1 GCA_031291185.1 Parasulfuritortus sp.
CAGTGCCGCTTTTACAACTGCCGGCACATGAAAGAACCCAACTGCGCCATTCTCGATGCGGTCAAATCCGGCAAAATCCTCACCGAACGCTGGCGCAGCTACCAATCCCTGCTCAACGAACTGGACGCACCGAAGTATTGACTGCGCATCTTGGCGCATAACCCCTTCTGGCATTACCCTCGAAACTGCCGACACAAACCCGAAGCCATGTTCGCTCCCGATTCCACACCGCCAGTCATTTCCGTATCGGACCTCAATCGCCTGGCCCGGCTGGCGGTCGAGCGCGCGTTGCCGATCGCCTGGATCAGCGGTGAGATATCCAACCTGACCCGGGCGCCATCAGGACATTGGTATTTCACCTTAAAAGATGCCGGTGCGGCGGTGCGGTGCGCGATGTTCCGCAACCGCAACCAGTGCATGGACTGGCGGCCCGAGAACGGCATGCAGGTGGAAGTACGTGCCCAGGCCACCCTTTATGAACCGCGTGGCGAATTTCAACTCAGCGTCGAAGCGATGCGCAGGGCCGGGCTGGGTGCCTTGTTCGAGGCCTTTCTTCTCCTGAAAGAAAAACTTGAAAAGGAGGGCTTGTTCGACCCGTCCAGAAAACGGCCCCTGCCCGCCCAGCCAAACTGCATCGGCGTGGTGACCTCACCCAGAGCGGCCGCGTTGCAGGATGTCCTGGCCACTTTAAAGCAGCGTTGGCCGCTGGCGCAGGTAGTGCTGTACCCGACCCAGGTGCAGGGCACTGGCTCCGCTGACCAGATCGCCAAGGCAATCAATACGGCCGGAGCACGGGGCGAGTGCGACGTATTGCTGGTGGTCCGGGGCGGCGGCAGTATCGAGGACTTGTGGTCATTCAATGACGAAACCGTGGCTCGGGCCATCGCAGCCAGCCCCATGCCAGTGGTTTCGGGTGTCGGTCATGAAACCGATTTCACCATCGCCGATTTCGCCGCCGATGTGCGCGCCCCGACGCCCACCGGCGCAGTCCAGCTGGCCACGCCCGACAAAGACGAATGGCTGCATCGCATCAAGCAATCCCGCCTCGGCCTACGAACCAATCTGCGCCGCCGCCTGGATTTTCTCGGTCAACGTCTTGATGGCCTAAGCCGCAGACTCGAACACCCCCGCTCCCGCCTCGACAACCAGTCCCGCCACCTCACCCATTTGACCCAAAGACTGGTTCTGGCCAAGCAATCCCGTCTTGCCCGTTATCGCCTGTACGTCGAGCGCCTGGGCGACCGGTTGACAACCAGCGCACCACGTCCAGGCCACACACTGGCGAGAATCAACGAATTGCAGCGTCACCTGGGTTACCTCGGTCGAATGGTTCTCCAGCGCCGGGCCGAGAAACTGGATTCCCTTGCATCGCAACTTTCACACCTCAACCCGCAAGCCGTCCTGGAACGCGGTTACAGCATCGTCCGGGACAAATCGGGACACATCCTGACAGACAGCCGTCAGATCGCACATGGCGAGGAAATCGCCGTGATTCTGGCCAAAGGAAGCCTTGATGCGAAGGTATTTAAGCGTGAACCGGGATAAATCCGCCTGGTAGTTCATGAATACCTAGACAATTCAGTACACTGCGCTAAGATTCCGCGAAACAATTCAACCAATCGGGAACACCACTAAAAACATTATGCACCGCCCCCGTTTCCGCCTCTTGATCGCCGCGTTGCTATTCAGTTCAGGCTCTCCAGTTTTCGCCATGCTTATAGGCGACCTCAATGTCACCAGCAATATGGGTGACCCCTTGAACGCAAGAATCGCCGTCAGTACAGACGACGATGAATCCCTGCGTGACGAGTGTTTTCGCCTCGCCGGTTCATCCAGCCATACCGCTCCGCTCGACGCCGCCCGTCTTGAACTGGTAAGCATCGGTGGCAAGCGCTATGTCAGCATCAGCACGCGCGCCCCGGTCAATGACCCGATCCTGGACCTGACCCTGCGTACGGAAGGCTGTGGGCCGACCATGCAGAAGGATTTTGTGATTCTTCTGTCACCGAAGATCGCCTCGACGGACACGACTCCGGCCGCTGTGGCGCCACCGGTCATGGCACCGTCCAGGCCATTCGCTGCCACCCAGCCGAAACAGGTCAGTGCACGTCCGAAAGCGCCCTTTCACAAACGTCGCGCGCACGCCCGACATCTCCACCATACGATGTTGCCTGCCAGTTCCAGCCACCTGCAACCTGAGCAGAAACAGCCGACTCGTTTCATCTTGCGTCTGGATTACGGCTTCAACTCTCTGGCGCAATACGCCGAGCAGGTCGCCAAGCGCAAACAACTGGCTCAGGCCAATCCGGCCGAAAAACCCATACCGGTAAATGCTGTCAAACCGTTGCCAGTTCCAGACATCCACAGCCAGCAAGGTCAAACCAGCCAGGGTGACAAACTCGTTTTGGAGTCCGGCAGCCAAAGCGTCATTCAACCGATCCAGCCCGGCACTCAGGTTCCTGCAGCCAATGGCGTCACTGCCACAACCCAAACGAATAGCGGCAACGTCCCGTCCGCCCCTGCGCAACATGGCATCGCGACCAACCTGCCGACACCTGGTGTAACCCAGGCATCCAAGACCTGGTATCAGGGGCTGATGTCTTCGTTCAATCTATTATTGCTGGCCATTTTCCTTGTTCTGCTGATGGCGTTGTGGTTGAAAAGACGTTCTACTTCAGGTCGTTTCATCGACAAAACCAGGCCAGGCCTCGACACCTTCATGCCGGCCAATCCCGAAGCCCCTCGACAGCACGCCCTGCCGTCGCACAGTCTCCCCCCGGTTGACAAGGTATTGGTCGAACCCGTCGAAGCCAAAACACTCCTGCCCGAGCCCTTCGAGTTCAAAACCGAGACTACGAAGACCATCCCTAGTCTGGCAGAACACCCCGCCTTCGCGCCGCAACCGCTCCCAATTAACGATTTCACCGTGGAGCAATTCGACTCGACCGAGCATGTGCTGGAACTGGCCGAGGTCATGCTGGCGTTTGGCCGCAGCAACCAGGCCATTGACACGTTGAGCCAATACATACGGAACAATCCCGGCCAGTCCCTCGAACCGTGGCTCAAGCTGCTTGACCTCTATTTCAAGGCCAACCAGCGCAACGAATTCGAAGCCCTGGCCGCCGACCTGCACAAGCGTTTCAACGTAGCGATTGCTGACTGGACGGACTTCGAACCCGCGAAGGAGCCGGATCTGGAAAACAGCACCCTGTCCCTTGAGTCCCTGCCGCACATCATGGAACGGTTGACTGCGTTCTGGGGCTCGACGGATTGCCTGAACTATCTGGACAAACTATTGGCCGACAACCGTGGCGGACAGCGCCATGGCTTCACCTTACCGCTCGTTCGCGATATTCTCCTGCTGCGGGACATTCTGCGGCAATCCGGCCCGACCCCGATTCACTGACATCCTAGGAAGTCCAGTCATGTTCAATGAAGTCGCTACGCGGCTTCTTGAGCGGATTGCACATGAGCTATCGGCGCCCGAGGTGGTGTTTCCCATCTCGTTCGAGCTGACGATACGCGTGCAAGCACTGCTCAAGGACCCGAACGTCTCGATCGACAAGCTGACCGAGTACATCCGCACCGAGCCACTGATGAGCAGCAGGCTCATCGCCTATGCCAACTCCGCGGCCCTGCGTGGCGCCGGCCCGGAGATCATGGACCTGCATTCGGCGATCATGCGGGTCGGTCTGGATGCGGTACGCACGGTGTCCTACAGCCTCGCGGTCGAGCAGATCATCCGCTCCAAGCACATGATGCCGTTTCAGGCCTTGTCCAGCAAAATATGGGAACACTCACTGGCCGTCGCGGCCGTTGCCCGAATCCTGGCCAAACGCGCCCGCATGAATCCGGAAAAGGCATTCTTCCTGGGCATGGCCCACGATCTCGGCGCCTTCTATCTGATTTTCCGCTGTTCGGAGGATGCCGAAATCGCCGCCAACCGGGACCAGTTGGTGGAACTGGTTTTCCAATGGCACGACGGCATCGGCCATGCCCTGCTCTCGGCCATGGGACAGCCGGAAGACATCCTGATGGCCGTGCAGGACCACGAAGCCACCACGACGGTCAACAGCATCAGCAACTGGACGTCCCTGCTCGCCTGTTCCGACTGGATGGGCCAGCAGATAGAGGACTGGGCGCCTGAAGAATTGCGCGCCCGGAACCCTCGCACCCTCTCCGAAACCGTGCTGAATACCGAGGAGCAGGCGGAGGTTCTTGAACAAGCCAGGGAAAGCCTGGACTCCCTGCGTGCGGCGCTGTTTTAGGAAACCAGTTTTTCAGCCAGCCAGGCTGACGCCTGATCGATCAGACCGGCCTGCAAACAATCAAACACCTCTGCGCCCTGCCAACTCCGCAGCCAGGTCATCTGCCGCTTCGCCAACTGGCGGGTTGCCGCCGCCCCTGTTTCATACAGTTCGGCTTCATCGATCTCGCCGTCCAGAAATCGCCAGGCCTGGCGATAGCCCACGCAACGCATGGCGGGCAGGTCCGGATCAAGCGGATAACGTGCCCGCAGATCGCGCACCTCGTTCACAAAACCTGCTGCCAGCATGGCCCTGAAACGGACGTTGATCCGCTCATGCAGTTTGGCGCGGTCGGATGGCAACAGGGCGATCTCGATCAAGCGATAGGGCAACGGCGCACTTTCGGAGTCGGAAAACAGATCGGACATGGGGCGACCGGATAGCCGGCACACTTCCAGCGCCCGCTGGATGCGTTGCGCATCATTGGGCTTGATGCGGGCCGCCGAGACCGGGTCCAGCCGGGCCAGCTCCGCATGCAGTAACGGCCAGCCGCCTTTATCCGCCTGCTGCTCCAGTTCGACACGCAGCTCCTGATCGGCCTTGGGCATGGCGGCCAGGCCCTCCTTCAGCACCTTGAAATAGAGCATGGTGCCGCCCACCAGCAGCGGCACCCGGCCCCTGGCGACGATATCGGCCATCAGGGCCAGCGCGTCGCCACGAAAGCGATCGGCGGAATAACGCTCCGTGGGATCGACCACATCGACCAGATGATGTGGACAGGCCGCCAGGGCAGCGGCATCCGGCTTGGCGGTACCGATGTCCATGTCCCGATAGACCAGGGCCGAATCGACGCTGATCACCTCCAGCGGAAACCGTGCCGCCAGGGCCACTGCCAGATCGGTCTTGCCGCAGGCCGTGGGCCCCATCAGGAAGATCGCGGGCGGGAGGCGGTCCTGTGTCGGCATCGCGTCAGTCGTAGCGCTTCGCTTCCCTGCGGCGGCCGGGTTTCTTCTTCAGCACCACGACACCCTTTACCGTTTCCTTGACATCGTCGATGGGGATATTGGGATAGATCGGGTTGAGCGGCTTCAGCATCCAGCCTTCAGGGTGCTTCACCAGTTGCCGGAAGATATATTCGTCGTTGGCCCAGGCCACCACGAACGCACCGTCCCTGGCAATGCCTTCCGGCTCGACCACGATGACTTCGCCTTCTGTGAACTCCGGCAGCATGGAGTCGCCCAGCACCATCAAGGCGTAAGGCTCGCCGGTGGCGCAGGCCGATACGGCCAGGTCTTCCTCGCTCTGAGGGGCGTCCGGCGCGATACGCACCGGGATGGGAAACGGCTTTTTCTCGCTTGTCATTACTTTCCTCGCATGAACATTCGGTCCAGATCGGCAACGGTGAGTTGAAACCAGGTCGGCCGACCGTGATTGCATTGATCGGCCCGCTCGGTACGTTCCATGTCACGAAGCAGGGCATTCATTTCGGGCAGCGTCAGCTTGCGGTTGGCCCGCACTGCGCCGTGGCAGGCCATCGTCGCCAGCAATTCGTTGCGCCGACCGGCCAGTGCCTCGCTGGCCCCGAACTCGCGGATATCCTTCAGCACTTCGCGCGCCAGTTGCTCGGCATCCGCCCTGGCCAGCAGGGCCGGTACCGCTCTCACCGCCAGATGCGTCGGCGATGCGGCCGTGATTTCGAAGCCCATGGACTCCAGCGCCGCATGATTTTCGGTGGCAGTCGCCATCTCCAGCGCCGTGGCCTGGAACACCAGCGGAATCAGCAGGGGCTGAGCCGCCAGACGCTGTTCATCGATCGCCGTCTTCAGGCCTTCGTAGAGGATGCGCTCGTGAGCGGCGTGCATGTCCACCACCAGCAGGCCCTTTTCATTCTCGGCCAGGACGTAGATGCCGGCCACTTGGCCCAGCGCGTAGCCCATGGTCGGTATGGGCTCGGACTGTTCTGAGGGTTCCGCCAAGGCATCGGCCACCATGCCGTAATAGGCTTGAGGCTCGGCAGCTTGCAACGGCATCGCCTGCTGCGACCACGAGCTCCCTCTTCCTTGGGGGAAGAGGGCCGGGGAGAGGGTGCCATTTGAAAAAAGGGTCGAAGCGGGTTCGCTAATTTCATCGCCCACCGCTGTGGAAGCAGGAAGCCGTCCCAACCCGCGCTCAAGGGTATGAAAGACAAACTGATGGATCGCCTGCGATTGCCGGAACCGGACCTCGGTCTTGGCGGGGTGCACGTTCACGTCCACCGCTTCCGGCGGCAGTTCCAGATACAGCACATAGGCCGGATGCCGGTCGTAATGCAGGATGTCCCGATACGCCTCGCGCACTGCGTGGCCGAGCAGCTTGTCGCGCACGAAGCGGCCGTTGACGAACAGGTATTGGGCGTCCCGCCCGGACCGGCTGTAGGCCGGCAGCCCGGCCAGACCATGCAAGCGCAGATCGCCGGCCACTTCGTCCACAGTCCGCGCCGCCGCCTCGAAGTCATCGCCCAGCAACGCCACGGCGCGGGTGGCCGCATCCTGGGCTGGAAAGCGCCAGGCCACGCGACCGTTATGGCGCAACTCGAACGCCACCTCCGGCCGGGCCAGCGCCGCACGGCGCAATGCGTCCTCGCAATGGGCGTATTCGGTCGCAGGGGTACGCAGGAATTTGCGCCGGGCCGGGGTATTGAAAAACAGATCGCGCACCTCGACCACCGTGCCCTTGTTCAAGACGGCCGGTTCGGTGGCGGTCAGCGTGCCGTCCTGGGCGCCAATCCGCCAGGCGTGTTCGGCTGCGCCGACCCGGCTGGTGAGCGTCACTCGCGCCACCGCCGCGATGCTGGCCAGGGCCTCGCCCCGGAAACCCAGACTGGCCACCGATTCCAGCTCCGCCAGACTGCCGATCTTGCTGGTGGCGTGACGGGCCAGGGCATTGCCCAAGTCATCGGCATCGATGCCGACCCCGTCGTCGGCAACCCGGATCAGCTTGATGCCACCCTCCTCCAAGTCGACCCGGATGTCGCGGCTGCCGGCATCAAGACTGTTCTCGACCAGTTCCTTGAGGGCCGAGGCAGGACGTTCCACCACCTCGCCGGCGGCGATCTGGGAAATGAGAAGGTCAGGAAGGAGTTGGATGCGGCCCATGCGGCATTTTACCCCGCCGCCGCCGGGCAGCCGACCCTAAGGACTGGAGTGTTTTGTTTCTTCGTAAAGGGACGGCGTCACCCGGGCAGAGGCCAGATATTCCCGGATGTGCTTGATCTCCTGCCGACCGCATACGCTGCTGTGATGCGGCCGGTGCAAGATGCCCTCGACCTTGTTCAGCACCACCTTGATTCGAGCCCCCGACAGGGGCTCGACCTCCGCCCCCAGATGGATCAGAAGGGACTCGATTTCCCGCCAGTGGACGTTGCCGCTGACCGGATCCTGAAACAGGGTGTTCAACAGATGCTCATGTTTATGGCTCATACCGGCTCCCGATTGGTCATACACTTCCAGCATATGCCATCCGGTCAATCCCGCCAGAGCCAGATCACGAACAGGATCAGAAACCAGAACAAGGCGGTCAGGCCGGGCATGCCCGAGCACTTGTAGCCCAGCACAGGCAGCAGCGCCGAGGACAGGAACAGAATGGCCCGAATGCCGGCATAGCGCCCCAGAGAACGTCGCGATTCGGCATGCCAGGGCGTGGTCACACCTGGCCGCGCCCACACCGGTGCCAACTGTCCGGCCGCGCCCGAAACCAGGGGAAACAGGAAGCCGGGCAGGAATACCGTGAGCGGATATCCAAGATCGAGCTGCGTCCCGGCCAGCGCCAGCATGAAGCCCAGCAAGGCTGCGAGCAAAACCGGCTCGCTGCCATGCAGCGCAAACAGCCGGACACGATGCAAACGCCACCAGGCCAACGCCATGTTCAGCAGGGGCCAGCCCCAGGCGGCCAGACCGAACCAGACCGCGAACGGCACACCGGCCTCGCCCAGGGCCAGCAGCACGGACCCGGCCAGCGCCCATTTCAGGTCCCGACGCAGGCGCGTGGCGGCCCCCGGATCGGCCTGCCCGGCCACGGTCGGCATAAGCACCTGCAAGGTACCGATGGCGGTCAAGCCGACAAAACCATAGAGATTGATGTGGATGTGAAAGGCCCGCAACGGGCCGTGCCATTGGGGCAACCAGGGGATCAGCGCCGCCGCCGTCAGCCCCAGGGCCAGACAGCCCATGGCCGCCAGATACCAGTCCAGGCCGGGGTGGGGTCGACCCAGTGTTTTCCGGCCCCTGCGCCACATCCAGGCCAGCATGACCGACGCTCCGACCAGACCGAGGCCGGCAGCTGCCGTGATCAGGTCATAGTCCAGCCAGCCGGCAAAAACCATGATGGCCAACAGCCCTGCCGCCAGCATCAGACCTGGCAGACGTCCGGTCCAGAGGCCGGGACTCCGGCTACGGGTCAGCACCGGCACGAAGTGCTGCATGGCAGCGGTGATCAAGGTCATGATGCCGACCGCAACCACCAGATGGGTCCAGAACAACGGGGACATCGTGACCACCCTGGGCAGGGCGATGGCGGCGACCAGAAGCGCCATGGTGGCGGCAAGCAGGGGGATGAGCATGGCTACGACCGTTCGCTATTCCAAGAGTCGATCTCGTTGGTTTGCAGCAGATCATCCTCCGTCGCATTGATGAATCGGAATGGCTGTTTGGGTCATCAATCTACAGACATCCCCCATTTCCGGCTTTGACCAAAATCATGGCCGGCATGGAACGCCCTCGCAAAGGGCATATTCCCCCATCATCAGAACGAAAACCACAAAGCGCGCTCCAACCCATAGTCAGTAAACCAAACTCAGGAGCCGCAAATGTCTCAACAGGCTGAAAAAAACCCAACCAGCGAAGTCCTCCTGGTCGCCGTCTACGACGACGAAGCCAAGGCCCAGCGCACCATCGAGCAACTGCGCGACAAGGGTGTCGCACTGGACATGCTCTCCATCCTGGGCCGGGTTCATGCCTCGGGCGATGACGTGCTCGGCATCTACTACACCGGCATGGGTTCGCGCGTCGAGGCCTGGGCGAAACAAGGCGCGCTCTGGGGCGCACTCTGGGGCGTCCTGGCGGGAGCCGCCGCCCTGTTCGTGATGCCTGCGGTCGGACCGGTATTCGCTGCCGGCCCGATCGTCGAAGCCATCGTCGCCGCGCTTGGTGGTAGTGTTGCCGGCGCAGCCGTCGGCGGAGCGGTGGGCGGTGCCGGCATGGCGGGTGCTGCCGCCCTGACCCACCTGGCCTCGGTCATGCATCGCATGGGCATCCCGCAAGACCAGCTCGACCATCTGCACCAGGCCATCGTGGACGGACATTACGTGCTTCTACTCAGGGAATCGGCGGATCAGGTTCAGCCCTGGCTGGACGTGCTTCGTCAGAGCGAAGCCGCAGAGGTTCAGGAGTTCCCCTATAGCTGAACACGGCACGCGGACATGTACAATCCCAGTCGACTTAAAGGCGGATAACCGCCTCCAACGACTCTGGGGAAACTATGCGCAAAACTGTTTTGACGATGCTGCTGGTCATTTTCAGCGGCAGTGCAACGGCCGAATGGATCGCCTTCGGCAGCGATGAAGGCCGGACCGGCTACATCGACAAATCCAGCATCCAAACCAACAACAAGCTGGTCACGATGACCTACCTGCTCGACTACAGGAAGCCCCAGAAACTGGCTGCAAAAGGCTACCTGTCATTCAAATCCGAAGCGGAATTCGATTGCGAAGGCGAGGAATACCGGGCCATCTCGACCTCCTTCCATTCCGGCAACATGGGCGAAGGAAAAGTAATCTCCAGCAAGGGCCGGCAGGCAAGCCAACCTGTCGAGCCCGGCACCGTGGCCGGCAATCTATTCAAGCTGGCCTGCGGAATAGAAGACTAAGAACTTGTCCGGAACTAATACCGTCTTCAACACATATCATTCAAACCTCCGCACAGACTAAATAGATTTCCATTCGGATATGAACACTTATTAGCCGGGAACCCTTAGCCAAACATGAAACCAATTCTTCACTTAGCACCACCATTCCTTGCAACGCTAATGCTGCTGGGCAGCGCCGGGGTCAGCGCCAAAGAAACGACAGAGCCAGCCACCGGAACTGCGCACGGCGAGGTTGCCAAGGTCGAAACTGCCATTGAGCGCGGTGCAAACGCTGCTGCAAATGGCGTTAAGCGTGGCGCGGAAGCTGCTGCCCGCGGCATTGAACATGGAGCGCAGGCCACAGCGAACGGGATCGAGCGTGGTGCCAGGGCAACGGGCAACGCCGCCCATTCCGTTGCCAAAAAGATAGGTGGTTCGCCCACTCCATCGTCATCGCCCGGCAAGTAAGAAGCCGTCACTCTCGTCATACACTGGTGCGCTTCAGATTCGAATCCGGCCGCCAAAACAGACAAGCTATGCCGATCAATCCGTCTGCCAGTGCCCCGTCTTGCCGCCCTGCTTTTCCAGCACTCGAAGATTCTCGATGACCATGCCGCGATCGACCGCCTTGCACATGTCATAGACGGTGAGCAGGCCGATCAATCCGTCTGCCAGTGCCCCGTCTTGCCGCCCTGCTTTTCCAGCACTCGAAGATTCTCGATGACCATGCCGCGATCGACCGCCTTGCACATGTCATAGACGGTGAGCAGGCCGACCGAGACGCCAGTCAGCGCTTCCATCTCGACTCCGGTTCTGCCGACCGTTTCGACCGTCACCTCGCAATGCACACCGGGTAGGTCCGGGTCCAGGCTGAATTCGGCGCCGACGCGGGTCAGGGCCAGAGGGTGACAGAGCGGGATCAGTTCGCCGGTGCGCTTGGTGGCCTGGATGGCGGCGATGCGGGCAATGCCGATGACGTCGCCCTTGCCGGCGCGGCCGTCGCGGATCAACTCGAAGGTTTCCGGCTGCATGCGGATCAGGCCGCCTGCGCGGGCGATGCGGTGGGTTTCGGCCTTGGCGTGGACATCGACCATGACGGCCTCGCCAGCTGCATTGAAATGGGTCAGGTCGTTGCTCATCGGCTTGCCTCGCTCCAGCGTTGTACCGCCCGCTCGTCGTGTTCCCGCGCATCCAGCCAGCGGCTGCCGTCCGGCGTGGCTTCCTGCTTCCAGAA
>JARLJM010000112.1 GCA_031291185.1 Parasulfuritortus sp.
AATCGAGCGGGTGCCCGGTACCAGCTCCCCCGGTTGTGCGCGTTTCTCCATGTTGCGCGCCATATAATCCATCCCGCCGTGAAAACCTTGAGCCAGCCAGTCGGCAAGCCCTGCCGGGGCATCGCCGAGCTCGGGCGCAGCGAAGGAGATTGCGGCAAATCCCAGTTCCCGGCCCCAAAGCCGGATCGCCTGTTTGAGTGTTTGCGCGTCCTTGAGGGAGCCGTCATGCATCATGTTCGAGATGATAGCCAGATTATGGAACGGTCATTGCCGGATGAATCGGCCACGCTAGATTTTGGTCGTCGTTTGGCCGCGGCAGTGAGACCGGGCATGACGATCTGGCTGTCCGGCGATCTGGGTGCGGGGAAGACCACACTGACCCGGGGACTGCTGCGTGGCCTGAATTTTTTCGGGCGGGTGAAGAGCCCGACCTATACACTGCTTGAAATTTATCCATTTTCTAGCTTTAATCTATATCACTTTGATTTATATCGGTTCGCAGATCCGATTGAGTGGGAAGAATCGGGTTTCCGGGAACTCTTCAATGCTCAGTCGGTATGTCTGGTGGAATGGCCGGAGAAAGCGGAGGGCATGTTGCCCCAGCCGGACCTGCTGATTCAACTGGACCTGGCCGGAGATGGTCGCCTGGCGCGGCTTTCCGGCAATACGGAGGAGGGCAGGCGATGTGCGCAAAACGTTATGGAATCCTACTTGTCGGGCTGATGCTTGCCTGGCCGGCCCTGGCCAGTGTGACCGTCAAGGCTGTGCGTCTCTGGCCTTCGCCCGATTACAGCCGAATTACCCTTGAGCTGTCCGGTAAGCCTGACTACAAGGTTTTTACCCTGAAGAATCCTGACCGTCTGGTTCTTGATCTGACCGGGGTGGACAATAATGCGGTCCTGCAGGCGGCCAGTGGCCAGGTTTCTGCCCAGGATCCGTTGATTGCCAATTTGCGTTCCGGCCTCAATGCGCCAGGAGTGACCCGCGTCGTGGTGGAACTGAAGGGCGAAGTCAATCCGAAAGCATTCAGCCTCGCGCCTTTGGGTGACTACGGCAACCGTCTGGTCATCGATCTGTATCCGTCGGCCGAAAAACAGGCCGCCAATACCGAAAGTCAGGTCGAGAAGGCAATCGCCCAAGCCAGCCAGCCACCTTTGACCGATGTCAAACCTGAAGCCAAAAGCGAAACCCGCGGCGCCGATCAAAAAACGCCCGATACCATTCAATCGGCACCGGCACTCAAGCCCAGCCTGACGATTGCCTCCGAGAAGCCGGCCAAGCCGGAAAAAGAGGCTGGCTTCGACAAGCCGAAAAAATCCGGCTATATCCGGCTCATAACCGTAGCGGTGGATGCCGGTCATGGCGGGGAAGACCCGGGTGCGAGCGGCGCCAATGGCTCGCACGAAAAGAACATCACCCTGGAAATCGCAAGAAGGCTCAAGGCCCATATCGACAGCATACCCAACATGCGTGCGGTGCTGACTCGCGATGGCGATTACTTCGTGCCCCTGGCCCAGCGGGTGGTCAAGGCCCGCAAGGCGCAGGCCGATCTGTTCGTGTCGATCCACGCTGATGCCTTCCCCAGTGAGGCCGCCAGAGGCTCGTCGGTCTTCGCGCTTTCGGAAAAGGGCGCTACCTCGGCTGCCGCACGCTGGCTGGCCAAGCGGGAGAACGAGGCCGACATGGTTGGTGGGGTCAATGTCGATGTGAAGGACAAGTACCTGAAACAGACCCTGATCGACCTGACCCAGACAGCGACCATTTCAGACAGCCTGAAGTTGGCCAACAATGTGCTGGGTGAACTGGGCGACATCAACAATCTGCACCGGGGTCATGTCGAACAGGCGGGTTTCGCTGTGCTCAAGGCGCCCGATATTCCGTCCATTCTGGTCGAGACGGCTTTCATCTCGAATCCTGATGAGGAAAAACGTCTGCTGAGCGACGAGTACCAGGAAAAGCTGGCCACTGCCATCACCGACGGCATCAAGCGTTATTTCGACAAGAACCCGCCTCTGGCCGGTGGCAAGGTGGCACGGAATATGTAGGGCGAAAGCCCCGGTCATTGCATTCCTTGGTCGGGATACTTACCATGGAGCGCTGACTTCTCTGGTTTAGCGCCGTGCTTCAGCAAGAAATTCCCATCTCCCAAATTGGCCGGGTTCAGCCTGAGTCCCTGCCTGCGGTCGACGACATGCAGGCCCAGGACCGCCTGCCGGTGGTCGAGGTGCTGGCTGAAATTGCCAGCAGCCTGAGCGCCGACGCCAACGTCGAGCAGATGCTCATCCGCTTCCTGGAAATCATGATGCGGCTGTCCAAGGGCAAGGCTGGCGTGGTGCGGGTGCTGACCTCAGATGGGGGGCATCTGCGCATGGTCGGTTCGGTCGGTTTGTCGCCGGCGCTGCTTGAGAAGGAACGCTATGTGCCTCTGGAGTGCGGCATCTGCGGCAAGGCAATACTGGCCCAGTCCTCCCAGCGGGATAGCGTGCTTACGGTCTGCAGCAAGCAGGTCCGCCACCTCTATTTCGCCCAGCAATGCAAGACCGTTTATGCCATACCGCTGCGTCACAAGGGCAAGGTGCTCGGGGTATACAACCTGTTCATGGATGGCGACGATGTGTTGCCACCTGACGTCAGCTACCTGTTCAACTCGATCAGTGAACATCTCGGCATGGCGTTGGAGAATGCCCGGCTGACCCGCGAGAACATGCGCATCTCGCTGATGAACGAACGCACCATGCTGGCCAACCAGATTCACGATTCCCTGGCCCAGACCCTGGCCTACGCCAAGATGCGACTGGCGGTACTGAACGAGGCGATGACCGATGGCAATCAGGAGCAGGCCAACCGCTATCTCGGTGATGTCGAGGAAGCTGTCGACATGGCCTACTCCGAGTTGCGCGATCTGATAACCCAGTTCCGCGACCGGATCGATCCGCGTGGCCTGGTGCCGGCGTTGCAGGAAATGGTCGAAAGCTTCCGCAAGAAGGCCAATGCAGACGTCGACTTCCTCAACATCGCCCAGGATGTGGTGCTGACACCGGATGAGGAAATCCAGGTCTTCCATATCATCCAGGAATCGCTCTACAACATCTGCAAGCACGCCCGCGCGCGGCACGTCATCGTCACGCTCGATCTCGAAGGCGGCCAATACGTGGTCAATGTCGCCGATGACGGGGTGGGCTTGCACAGTGGCGCGGCGGTCAGCGTCGGCAAGAGTTTCGGCCTAACCATCATGCGTGAACGGGCGGCCAAGCTGAACGGCAAGCTCTCCATCGAAAGCCGGGCGGCCGGAGGCACTATCGTTCGGCTGACCTTCCCGGCCCGCTTGACCGACAAACAGGAAGGCCAGTTGACATGAGCCAGCCGCGCATCATCCTGGTCGACGACCATACACTGTTCCGGAAAGGGCTGGCCGAATTGCTGGAACGTGATGGTCTGGTCAAGGTGGCCGCCATGACGGGCAACCCGGCCGACGTGCAGCACTTGTTGCGTGAACACAGTCCCGATGTGCTGGTTCTCGATCTCAACATGCCTGGCACCGATGGCATCAATTTGATGCAGCAACTGAAGACGGAAGGTCATAGCCTTCCGATCCTCATCCTCACCGTCAGCGAAGCTGAAGAAGACCTCGCCCGCGCCCTGCGTTCCGGGGCCAATGGCTACCTGCTCAAGAGCATGGAACCGGATGAAGTGGTGGATGCCATCCAGCGCGCAGTGAAAGGCGAAACCGTTGTCGCGCCGGCCATGACCGCCAAGCTGATCAGCCTGCTCGACAACAAGACCAACACGGCTACGTCACTGCTCGACAGCCTGACCCAGCGTGAACGGGAAATCCTCTCCCATCTTGCCAAGGGCGGCAGCAACAAGGCCATCGCTCGCGAACTGGACATCAGCTACGACACGGTCAAGCTGCATGTCCGCCACATCCTGGCCAAGCTCAATTTATCCTCTCGTGTCGAAGCGGCGGTATTTGCCGTCGAGCACAGGCTGACGCCGGGACTCGACGCGGGCAAGAAGCCCTGATACCGACGCTTGAAGTGCGGTTTGCATTCGATATCGGATTTCGGCTAACAGGCCTTTATTTGCTTTCGTCCAGCCCGGAAGCCTTGAATTCGGCCATGTCCAGTTTGCCATCGTGATTCTTGTCGGCGGCGCTGAATGTCTCCGGGGAAATCTGGCCGGCGGCCTCTTCAATGGTTACATAGCCATCTTCGTTCGCATCCAGTTTGCTGAACAAGGACAAGCTGTTCTTTGCCTTGTCGGCCTGGGCTTTCATATCTTCGGCATAGGCGGTGGATGCACTCCAGGCGAGGGCAGCGAAGATGACGATAAACGGAATCCGGTTGCTGAGTTTGAAGGTTTGTTGCATGTGGTACTCCTGAAATTGAATAAAGGAAGATTGGACTCAAATGCCCAAGTTCACTTTAGCGAGTATCGTGCCAGTTATTTTTATTCAATTGTTTCAATTGGTTATCGTGTTGTTGCTGAAACAGCTGGCAGCATGGACTGTCGCCACTGCACGACAGCGTGCCAGGCATCCTGGGCTAACCGACTGAAATCAAAAAGGAATGGGCTTGTCGCCCGTCGGCAACAGAGGCTCAGGGCTTGAACTGGGTTGGCGACAACTGATGACGTTGTATCAGTCGGTAGAACTCGGTACGGTTCCGGCCGGCAAGGCGGGCGGCCAGGCTGACGTTGCCTTCAGCCGCACGCATGAGGTCGGTCAGGTAATCGCGTTCAAAACGACGTTTGGCCTCTTCCAGCGGCAACGGTTGGGACGGCGTGTCCTGCATGGCATCCGATACTATGGAGACCGGCACCAGCGGGGCGTTACACAAGGCGACGCTTTGCTCCACCACGTTGAGCAGCTGCCGCACATTGCCCGGCCAGGATGCCTGCAGGAGCAACTCCATTGCCTTGGGGGCAAAGCCCCTGATTGACTTGCCATATTTTCCGCATAGCCTTGCCAGGCCGTGGTTGGCGAGGAGGGGAATGTCCTCTCGCCGTTCTGATAAGGGCGGCAGCCTAAGGCGGACGACATTGAGGCGATAAAACAGGTCCTCGCGGAAGTTTCCCTTGGCGATTTCTTCCTGAAGGTCGCGATGGGTGGCCGAGACCACGCGCAGGTTCACGCTGACGGACTGCTCGGAGCCGATAGGCCGCACGCGGTGCTCCTGTAATACGCGAAGCAGTTTTGCCTGTAGCGTCAGGGGCATGTCGCCGATCTCGTCAAGGAACAACGTGCCGCCGGCGGCGGACAGGATCAGACCGGCGCGCTCCCTCGACGCTCCGGTATACGCGCCTTTGACATGGCCGAATAATTCGGACTCGAGCAGCGGCTCGGGGATGGCCGCGCAGTTGACCGCGACGAACGGGCCATCCTGGCGCGTACTGGCCAGATGAACCGCACGGGCCATCAGTTCCTTGCCGGTGCCACTGTCGCCTTGGAGCAGCACGCTGGCATCGCTGGCCGCCACCAACGCCGCCTTGCGCAGGAGTTCCTCCATGGCCGTGCTGCGGGAAATGATGGCACGCCTCCAGGCCGTGCTTTCTCCGCCACCCGTGTTTCCTGAGTGGTGGCCGCCCAGGCTTATGGCACGGTCGATTTCCGCCAGCAGCACCTGGCCGTCGAAGGGTTTCGTGAGGTAGCCGAACACGCCGCCCCGGGTTGCCTCGACGGCATCGGGAATGGTTCCATGGGCGGTCAGTATGATGACCGGCAGGCTCGGCCAGGAGGCATGGATTCTTTCGAACAGGGCTAGTCCGTCCATGCCCTCCATGCGCAGGTCGGTGACGACGACCTGGGGTGGATCGTCTGCTACCCGACGCAGGGCTTCCTCAGCGCTGAATGCAGTCGTGACGATGTACCCGGCTGCCTCCAACCGGATCGACATCAGGCGTAGCAGGTCGGGGTCGTCGTCCACGACCAGTACGTGGCGTGCGTCTTGCAGTGAATGCTCAATGCCGATTGTGTTCAATCAGGCTGTCCTCCATTTTTCGTATGGCTTGCAGCTTATCACTGCAGGTGTCGGCCCGTTTCTTTTCGTCGCGGAGCTGGGCGCTGCATTCGGCCGCGCTTCCGGCAAGTCGGACCCGTTCCTGAAGTGCCGAGCGCAGCCAGTGAATCAACGGTATGAGTCCCGAATCTTCATGGTTTTTTTGCTGTTCTCTCGCCTGTAGCATCTGTAGCGCGGTTGCGTCGTTGCGCAAGGGGAAGCCGGGCTGGGAGAGCAGCAACGAAAGTTCCAGCAGTTTGTCATCGCCACGACCCTGTTCCGGGATTGCCATCAGCGCGTCGTATTCCCTGGAAAGTTCGGCAGGCGTCGAACGATCCAATTGGGTTATGAAGGCCATGAGTTCCTCAAGTTCCTGCGGCCTGGCAGGCGGAGGCCTGACTTGAGCCGCCTTCGGCTGTGGTGCCCGTGAGGGAGAAAGCGGTGCGCATCCTGTCGTGATCAGGGTCAGGATCAGTAGCGGCGCGAGTACGGTATGTTTTTTCATCGTCGATTCATGTCGTTTTCATGGGGGCTTTCGGCAGGACAACTTGGAAACAGGCGCCGTGACCGGGCGTATCCTTGACTGCAATCCGGCCCCCCAGCGCCATGGCCAGCTCTTTTGCGATCGAGAGCCCCAGGCCTGTTCCCTGCTTGGACGCCGCCACGGGTTGTCTGCCCTGGTAGAAAGCATTGAATACATGCGGGCGATCTTCCTCGGACACTCCACTTCCTTGATCCAAGACCTCCAGAACGACGTGGTGTTCCTCGACGCCAGCCCGGATGTGTATGCATCCCCCTGGCGGGGAAAACTTGATTGCATTCGAGAGCAGATTATCCAGAATCACGCGCACTTTTTCCGGATCGGCCTGCCACTCGATATCACCGGCCTGGTTTTCTATCCGAATGTTTTTTGCCAGCAGGGCAGCGCGCTGGTCGATCAGTACCCGGTTCACGACCTCGCGAGCCCGCGTGGGTTGCAGCCTGATTTGATGGGGATCAGACAGCAGCGTGCGGTAGGCGAGAAGGTCCTCGATCAGTTTCTGCAGGCGCTGGCCGTTCTGGCGCAAGATGGAAACCACTTCGCTTTGGGCGCCGGTCAGGCTTCCCAGGCTGCCGTCCCAGAGCAGGTCGGCGCTTTCCCGCACGGCAGTCAGCGGGGTTTTGAGTTCGTGCGAGAGATGGCGCAGGAAACGGCTCTTCTCGGCTTCCACATCCAATAGGCCCTGGCGCATCCAGTCCAGGCGCAGGGCGAGATATTCAAGGTCGCTTGGGCCATTGACCTTGATCGGCTCGTTCAGATTGCCGTCGCGCAGGCGGCGAATGGCCGCATCTATCTGCTGTATCGGTTTGACGATCAGGAGCGGCACGCCGATGACCATCAGGACGAACAGGGGAGCTAGTCCCCATAGCACCCAGTACACCCGCGCCCGCTCCTTTTCGGCACGGGTCAGCAAGGCCGAGGTTTCCTGGTCGACCAAGATGTGGCTTTGGGCTGATATCGCCTTGGCGTCGTCAAGCACTGCCGAAAAATCGTGCGTTCTCGCTGTGATGCTATTGGCGCGGGATTTCGATGCGGCGAGCGTCTCCTGCAGGCTGGCTTCCCTGGCGATCAGTGTGTCCAGCCCCTGCCATTGCCCACCGTTCCATACCAGGGTGTTCAGCATTGCTCCGGTTTTGGCGAAGCGGGCATGAGCCTGCTGATAGGCAGACCACAATGTTTCGTCGCCGAGGATGGCGTATTGCCTGGCTGCACGCTCCATCGTGGCCGCGGCATCCTGAAGATCCCTGCTGCCGTTGACCGCTTTGGCGCTCTGGTAAACCATGAGTTGGCTGTCTCTGGTCAGCCTATCCAGCGAATCCACGCTATAGAGTAGACCGGCCAGAATCGGGATGGCGGCGCCTACGAACCCGAGCAGGGTGAATTTCAGAAATGAGCTGGGATAAAGAATACGCATCGAGTTTTCCCGAATTTACTTCCCTGTAGTTGTCGCGGCGAGCCGATGCGAAGGTGGCTTGCGTTCAGGCCACCGGCATGGCGTGTATCCCAGTGAAATTTCGAGTGTCCCCATCAGGCTCGATCACACTTCGCCCCGGGCATGGTTTCCGGTCAATGCATCATAGACTCATGGGTGGGCAACTCGTTCAATGTTGCTCCTTGAAGTTGCTTTCTCAGGCCGGGGCCTGCCTGTGTACGCTGGTTTCGGTATTACAACCCGGCCAGTGTCTTGATGTGCGCGGCCACGCTGCGACCGAGTGAATTCAGATCGTAGCCGCCTTCCAGCACCGAGACGATGCGGTTGCCGGCGTGGCGGGTAGCGATGTCCATGACCGTTTCGGTAATCCAGACGAAGTCGGCCTCGACCAGCCCGAACTGGCCCATGTCGTCTTCGCGGTGGCTGTCGAAGCCGGCCGAGAAGAAGATCATTTCAGGTTTGAACCCATCCAGTGCGGGCAGCACACGGGCTTCGAAGGCTTCGCGGTAGGCCTTGCCGGTGGTGCCGGCGGACAGCGGCACGTTGATGATGTGGTCGCTGACCGTGTCGGCGCCGCAGTTCGGATAGAACGGATGCTGGAAGGTCGAGCACAGCATGGCCCTTGGATCGTTCTTGAAGATGTCTTCGGTGCCGTTGCCGTGGTGGACGTCGAAGTCGACGATGGCAACCCGTTTCAGGCCATGTTCGGCCAGGGCGTGGGCGGCGGCGACGGCGACGTTGTTGAAGATGCAGAAGCCCATGGCCTGGTTCCGGGTGGCGTGGTGGCCGGGCGGGCGGATGGCGCAGAAGGCGTTTTGCACCTTGCCGGCCATGATCTTGTCGACGGCGCGTACCGCCGCACCGGCTGCGTGCAGGGCGGCCGCCAGACTGTGCTCGTTCATCGCCGTATCCGGGTCCAGGTCGTATTGGCCGGGCTCCTTGGGGGCGGACTCGAAGATATGCGTTATATAGGCCGGGTCATGCACCCGACCCAGCTGTTCCTTTGTCGCCAGGGGTGGGTGGTGGAAATGGTAGAGGTAGTCGTAGAGATGCGCGGCATGGAGGCGGTCGTCAATGGCGGCTAGGCGGGCCGGGGCTTCCGGATGCCAGTCCGCGATCAGGTGTTTGGCGCAGAGTGGGTGCGTGATGTAGGCGGTGTGCATGCGAAACATGAGTAACGGACGTATCTTCGAAATATAGCGCCTTTCATGGCAGTGTCATGGCATTCGTCATAAGATGGATGATGACGCGTGGGTGGCGCGTTTCCCCTGCCACAACCAATACAGAAACCAGATACCATGAGCCAGCATTATCTCTATCCGCTATTCAACCCCCGTTCCGTTGCCGTCTTCGGCGCCAGTACTCGCGAGGAGTCGGTCGCCGGGGTGATCTTCCGCAACATGCTGGAGGCCAATTTCCAGGGCAAGGTCTATCCGATCAATCCGAAGCATGACGTCCTGCTCGATCATACCTGCTACGCCAGTATCGCCGACCTGCCCGAGGTGCCTGATCTGGCCATCATTGCCACGCCGGCTCCGACGGTCGCACCTATTCTCGAAGCTTGCGGCAAGCGTGGTGTGCGTTATGCCGTGGTGCTGTCCGCCGGTTTCCGCGAGATGGGCGCCAAGGGCATCGCCATGGAAGAACAACTGCTCGAAGTGGCGAAGAAATACGGCATCCGTTTCATCGGTCCGAACTGTCTGGGCATCCAGCGGCCGGCCATCGGACTGAATGCAACCTTTGCGCTGGGCAAGCCGGTTGCCGGCGAACTGGCCCTGGTATCGCAGTCCGGTGCCATCTGCACGGCCATGCTGGACTGGGCGGCGTCGAACGGGATCGGCTTCTCGGCCGTGGTGTCGAGCGGCGCGTCGGCCGATCTGGATTTCGGCGAGATACTCGATTACCTGGCCAACGACCCGGCCACCCGCAGCATCATCATGTACATCGAAGGCATTCGCGATGCCCGTGGCTTCATGAGTGCGCTCCGCGCGGTGGCGCGACTGAAGCCGGTCGTACTGGTCAAGGTGGGTCGGCATGAGGCCGGCTCCAAGGCCGTGGCCTCGCATACCGGCGCACTGGTCGGCGGCGACGACGTGTTCGACGCCTTGCTGCGCCGGGCCGGCGTGGTCCGGGTGAACACCATCACGCAATTGTTCTCTTCGGCGCTGGCTCTGTCGTCACGGGTCAAGCCGGCCGGCAACCGCTTGGTGATCGTCACCAACGGCGGCGGCCCTGGCGTGATGGCGACCGATCGCGCGGTCGACTTGGGCGTGCGCATGGCTGATCTCGCGCCCGAGACGCTTGAGAAACTCAATGCGGCGCTGCCGTTCAACTGGTCGCACGGCAATCCGATTGATGTCATCGGTGACGCCGGCGCCGAGCGCTACAAGGCGGCCGTGGAGGCTTGTCTGGCTGATCGAGGCATCGACGGTGTGCTGGTGATGCTGACCCCGCAGGCGATGACCAAGCCGACCGAAGTGGCCGAGGCGGTGGCGGTGGTGGCCAAGAGCTCCGACAAGCCGGTGCTGACCTGCTGGATGGGCGAGGATCAGGTGGCCGCAGGCCGCATGGCGTTCCGCAACGCCGGCATCCCTTATTTCAAGACGCCGGAGCCGGCGGTCGAGGTGTTCTCCTTCATCTCCGATTTCTACGAGAACCAGCGCCAGCTGATGCAGACGCCGGGTTCGCTGTCGCTTCAGGCCGAGCCGGATGTCGAAGGCGCCCGCCTGATCATCGAGGGCGCGCTGGCTCAGGGACGGCACATCCTCAGCGAAGTCGAATCCAAGGCGCTGCTGTCGTCCTTCCATATTCCGGTGGCGCAGACCCTGATCGCCCGCGACCCGACCGAGGCCATGTTGATGGCGCAGCAACTGGGGTTCCCTGTCGCCATGAAGATCAACTCGCCCAATATTAGCCACAAATCCGATGTCGGCGGCGTCCGGCTCGGGCTGTCCAGCGGCCAGGCCGTGCGCGCGGCCTATACCGGCATGATGACCGAAGTGCACAAGCACCAGCCGGATGCCAAGCTTGAAGGCGTGGTGATCGAGCCGATGCTGTCCCGCGCCAATGCGCGCGAGGTGCTGGTCGGCATGATCAGTGACCCGGTGCTGGGGCCGGTCATTGCCTTCGGCTCCGGCGGCGTCGATGTCGAGGCCTATCAGGATCGCGCGGTGGCCTTGCCGCCGCTCAACAGCTATCTGGTTCGCGACCTGATCAAGCGGACCCGCGTCTCCAAGTTGCTGGGCGAGTTCCGCAATCGACCGGCAGCCGATGTCGATGCGCTGGAAAGTGTGATCCTGCGAGTTTCCGAGATGGTCTGCCAACTGCCCTGGCTGTCCGAACTGGATATCAACCCGCTGCTGGTCGACGAACACGGCGCCATGGCGGCCGATGCGCGCATCACCATCGTTTCGCGTCCGCCCAATGCCGACAAGTACGGCCACATGGCCATCCATCCGTACCCGGTGCACCTGGTCAGTCATTGGCAGGTGCCCAACGGCACCAACGTCACCATCCGTCCGATCCGACCGGAAGATGCCGACATGACTCAGACCTTCGTCCGTGGCCTGTCGGAAGAAACCAAATATTTCCGCTACATGGATGCGGTGCAGGAGTTGTCGCACGCCATGCTGGTGCGCCTGACCCAGATCGACTACGACCGCGAAATGGCGCTGCTGGCCGTGATAGAGGTGGACGGCAAGGAAGTCGAGATCGGCGTTGCCCGCTATGCCAGCAACCCGGATCAAGTGTCGTGCGAATTCGCTGTGGTGGTCGGCGACGACTGGCAGCACCAGGGTATCGCCCACAAGCTGATGGACGTGCTGATGGACGTGGCCAGGTCCAAGGGGCTGAGGGTCATGGAAGGCGAGGTCATGAAGCGCAACCTGGGCATGCTGAAACTGGCTGCCGGGCTGGGCTTCCGCATCGAGCCGCATCCGGAAGATGATGGTATCAAGCGGGTGATCCGTAACCTGTAATACAAATTGGGCCTGGATTTACCAGGCCCGTTTTCTTACATGCTCGCGGGTCGGTCGAGCGGCGTGTGCCAGTGATCGTCCTTGGCCGGTTCCGGGTGGAACCAGTTGAGTTTCTCGTGCAGGCTGACCACGCTGCCCACGATGATCAGTGTCGGTGGCTTCAACTCGGCGCTTGCAGCCAGTGCGGGCAGGGTGTCCAGTGTGCCAGTGACGGTTTTCTGGTTGATGGTGGTCCCCTGCTGGACGATGGCGGCCGGCGTGGAGCCGGGCATGCCATGTTTCTTCATCTCGTCGCACAGCGTTACCAATCCCTTCAGTCCCATGTAGATGACGATGGTCTGTTTCGGCCGGCAGAGCATGTCCCAGTCCAGGTCCATGGTGCCGTCCTTGAGGTGGCCGGTGACCAGGACGAGCGCCTGGGCATGGTCGCGGTGGGTGAGCGGGATGCCGGCGTAGGATGCCACGCCAGCCGCCGCGGTTACGGCCGGCACGACCTGGAACGGGACGCCGTGCTCGCGCAGGGTTTCGATCTCTTCACCACCGCGACCGAAGATGAACGGGTCGCCGCCTTTCAGACGCAGTACCCGCTTGCCTTCCCTGGCCAGGCGGACCAGCACCATGTTGATTTCGTCCTGCGGTACGGCATGGTTGTCACGCTCCTTGCCGACATAGAGCCGGTCTGCGTCGCGCCGGCACATGTCGAGGATGGGTGGCGAAACCAGCCGGTCGTAGACCACCACGTCGGCTTGCTGCATCAGGCGCAGCGCGCGGAAGGTGAGCAGATCCGGGTTGCCAGGGCCGGCGCCGACCAGATAGACCTCGCCCACGCCGACGGCGGTGCTGCTGTCTTCCAGCATCTTGTTCAGGGTGTATTCGGCTTCCTGCTCGCGGCCCGAAAAAACCATCTCGGCTACCGGCGAGAGGAGGGCGTTTTCCCAGAACTTGCGCCGGCCTTCGGTTGTGGGGAAATGCTTGCGAACCGGGCCCTTGAAGCGGCCAGCCAGTGCGGCCAGACGACCGTAGGCAGCCGGGATGAGGGTTTCCAGGCGGGCGCGCAGCAGGCGCGACAGGACGGGTGCTTCGCCGCCGCTGGATACCGCCACCACGACCGGTGAGCGGTCGATGATGCTGGGCATGATGAAGGAGCAGGACTTCGGCTTGTCAACCACGTTGACCGGCAGATGGCGGGCGCTGGCCGCTTCATAGACCTGCTGGTCCAGTGCATCGTCCTCGCTGGCGGCGAATACGACTTCGACGCCGTCCAGGTGCTCGGGCCGGAAGGCCTCCTGACGATGGATAATGCGATCGGTTTTTCTCAGGTTGTCATAGGACTCGGCCAAGGGACCGGGCGCCACGACATTGACCCAGGCGCCGGCGTTGATCAGCAGCGTGGCCTTGCGGGCAGCGACATCGCCGCCGCCGACGACCAGTGCGGTCTTGCCGCGCAGGTCGAGGAATATCGGTAAGTAGTCCATATCTCAATAATTACGTGTGGTTGGAACTGCCGCAGCCACCGGTACCACAGCCGCCGCCACTCTTGTCGCTGCCGCAACCCCCGGTACCGCAACTGCCTTCGCCTTCTGCACTACCCTGGTCGGGCATCATGAATACGAAATGGGATTCGCCTGGCGCCGACTCGGCATAGTCGATGGTCACTCCCTGCAAGTACTGCGCGCTGCTTTGGTGCACCAGTACCGTGACGCCGAAGGATTCGACAATGGTGTCGTTACTGCGCTCGTCGTCGAATCCCATGCCGAATTCCAGCATGCCGGCGTCGTTCACCCGGGCGGCGATACGCAGGCCCATGTTTTCAGAACCGGATTGCTGGGCCGCTTGCGCGATTTGTGCGGCCGCATTCTTGGTCAGGTTGATCATGTGTGATTTCTCCGGTTAAGCAGCCATGCGGGCTGCGTTGCGATGTTGGGCGTAGGCACGGGCCTTGGCCAGAAAGGGGGCAATCCATCCCCGCTCGCCGGAGCCACGGCGGTGGCAATATGCGGCGAGGAGGTTTTTGTAGACGAACCCGTCGTGATGACCGTCGATGCCGTGACCTCGTGTGACTTCGTAGCCGTATGTCAGGCCATCCGGGAGGTTTTCCAGACGGGAGTGGTGAAATTCATGGGCCGGGATTTCCTGGCCGGGCAGCGTGACCAGAGGGGATTCCGCAGTCTCGATAAAACTGGCATAGCCTCGCCCGACCGGTCGATCACCCATGACCGCGTCACCTGGTATCAGTCCCACCATGTCACCCTGTTGCGCATTCCAGCGAATCGTACGGGACAGGTACATGAGACCTCCGCACTCTGCATAAGCGGGCAGACTGGCATCGATTGCCTGGCGAATGTGCTGGTGCAGTGACCGGTTGGCGGCGAGTTCAGGGATGAAGGACTCAGGGAAGCCGCCACCGAGTATCAGTCCATCCACGTCGGGCAGGGTAGCGGCGTTAAGGGTATCAAGCGAAATGAGTTCGACGCCGGACTCGCGCAAGGTATCGATATCTTCGCTGTAATAAAAGCCGAAGGCGCGGTCCCGGGCAATGGCAATGCGTAACGGCGGGTGATCATTGCCCCACAGAGGGTTATCAAATTTCTGGCTGAGCGAGTCGGGCATGGATGTCGGCGGCGATTCTTCCGTCAAGCGGAGCAGTGCATCCAGGTCGACACGACTGGCAACGATTTCTGCGATGGCTTGGATGCGTAGTTCAGCCGCCGAGTCTTCGTTGCCAGGTACGAGACCGAGGTGACGCTCCTCAATGGCCAGTCTGCTGTCCTTGTGGATGGCGCCCAAGACGGGAATATTCGTGTAGCGGGCGATGACCTGGCGCAGCTTTTCTTCATGTCGCGGTCCGCCCACCTTGTTCAGGATGACCCCGGCGATCCGGATGGTCGGGTCGAAGGCTTGGTAGCCGAGCAGTAGCGGAGCCACACCGCGAGTGACTCCGAGCGTGTCGATGACCAGGATCACGGGCAGGTTCAGTTCCTTGGCCATGGCGGCATTGCTGTCGGTGCCCTCGATATCCATTCCGTCGTACAGCCCCTTGTTTCCCTCCACAATGGAAATATCGGCAACGGAGGCATGACGGCGGTAGAGGCTCCGGATTTCAGGGCGGTTCATCAACCGGAAATCCAGGTTGTAAGAGGCCTGGCCACTGGCTTGTGCGTGCCAGATGGGGTCAATGTAGTCGGGCCCCTTTTTAAAGGGCTGTACGCTCAAACCGCGATTTTTCAGCGCACGACACAGCCCGAGTGTGACTGTGGTCTTACCCGAGGATTTGTGGGCGGCGGAGATGTAAAAACTGGCCATGGGGATATTCTATCAGCCAAAAACCCAAAAGCCGACAAATCTAGTCGGCTTTTGGGTTTGGAACGATGCGGAAGACGATTAGTGGTCGGCCAATTCGATATCCTTGAAGTCGTCAGCAGGGATGAACTTCAGGATATGCACGGCAATTGTAGTGACCAGGAAGGCGATTGCAATCCCGCCCATGCCCAGCATCAATTCCCAGATGGATGGGGTGTATTGATGAATTTCACCATCATAGAAACTGCTGCTCACGGCATAGCCGGGGAACATGTCCAGCGGGAAGGCTTGGCCACCGACGATCGTCACATACATCTGGGCATGACCTCCGATGACGACCAGGAGAGCGGCGACGAAAACTATGGCCGGGTGCTGTTTCGCTGCAGGGCTGAACAGCAACATGATGGGAAGTATGCCACCGATGAGAACCTGACCAAGCCAGAACAGGGTGGTGTAAATGCCACCGCTAACCAGGATGAAGTGTTCATAGTCCCACTGCTTGGCGAAATACATGTTGGTCAGATGCAGCACGATCGTGAAGTAGAGACCAGCGGCAATGAACACGGCCAGCAGGTTTTTCAGTCGAGCCAGGATATTTACATCCACTTCGATGTTGTTCCACTTGTACATCACCGACTGGACCACGATGAATGCGGCCAGGCCGTAGCCAAACGAGTAGATGATGAACATCGGGGCATACAGGGCCGAATTGTAGCCCGCACGTGCCACGAGGAACCCGAAGATGGAACCGGTTGCAGTAGTCAGGGCAAGGCGCCACAGGAAGGCCAGCAGACCGACCGGCTTGGAATACTGCTTGAGATTGCGTGACATCAATGTGATCAGGTACAGACCGACTATGGCAAAAAAGCCGTTGTAGAAGATCATGTTCCAGGCAAAGATGGACTTGAAGTTATAGTGGGTCATGGCAACGACGAGGCGGTCCGAGCGTCCCAGATCCAGTACCAGAACACCAAGGCCTCCGGCCAGCATGGCCAGGGCGAGCAGCCCGGATAGTGGCGCACGTGCCTTGTATATCTTCTTGCCGAACACCGAGCCGATGGAGGCCACGTTGAGTACGCCTGATGCCGCAACGATCAAAAACACGGCAAATACGTGAGGCAAGCCCCAGACAATCTGGTTGTTCATCCCGGTCAGGATATGGCCGTGGTGCTCCAGGGTGAAAAAGGCGAATAGCGTGCCCAGCATCGCGAGGCCACCCAAGGCCAACAAGGCCCAGAACTGCTGGCTTTTGGCACAGCCATAAAAACTCTTGGAGTCGACACAGTTATTGGTTGCCATGCTTTAAATCCCTTGATAACGAACGCCAGTGTTCAGGCGAAGGTCTGCGCGCACTTCAGTGGTGGCGTAGGTCTTCACGGCCTTGGCAATATCGCTTGCCGGATTGTTCAGGTCACCAAACAACATGGCGTTGTGCTCGGCCTTGTTGCAGGCCTCGACGCATGCAGGTTGTTCGTCGTTGTCTACGCGCTGGACGCAGAAGGTGCAGGCCTCGACGCAACCTTTTCCACGCGGAACGTCGGGTTTCTGGTCATGCAGGGGTTCGTGCACGAAGGAACGTGCCTTGTAGGGACAGGCCATCATGCAGTAGCGGCAACCGATGCAGATATGCCGATCGACCAGAACGATACCATCGGCACGTTTGAATGAGGCACCGGTGGGGCATACATCCACGCAGGGCGGATGCTCGCAGTGCTGGCACATCATCGGCAAATCGTGCTGCTCACTGGTTTGCAGGTCCTTGATGTGGACCTTGCGGATCCACTGTGAGTCTTGCGGACCGGTCTTGCCATCCAGGCCGTTTTCAGTGTTGCATGCGGTGACGCAATCATTGCAGCCTGAGGAGCATTTTGTGGTGTCGATCAGCATGCCCCAGCGAACCTCGCTCGACGCGGGTTCATCAGGCGCACGGCCATAGGCGGATATCCCGTACAGCAAAACGCCCGGTGCCAAGGTAAGCCCAGCCAGACCCGCGCTGGTCTTTAGGAAGTCACGCCGATCCTGGCCGGCGTCTTGGTTGAACTGATGTTCGCTCATTTGGCTAGTCCCTCGGGATTTACTGAGGTCATCATGGGCGAAGTCTTGGCCGCCTCAGTCGGTAAGGCATCGGGCTTGCCAGGCTTGCTCGAGTGACATTCCCAACATTCCAGTTGGACACCAACATAGGAATGGCAGGCGACGCAGAAGTCATCCTTGGCCTCCGCTACGCTGCCTGTCTTGGCGCTGGCATGGCATTGGACGCAGTTCTTCAGGCTGTACTTGGTTGTACGGATTCCCTTATGAACCGTTTCGTCCCGGTGGTGCCTGAGCAGATCCGGGTGATTCCGGCGAATGAAGTCCACATCATCCACACACTTCGCACCCTTGTGGTTCTGCAGACCTGGTAACTCAACATCCGCAAGTGCCCGCTGCATAGGCGCGATGGACATTGCCACCACGCCCAGCAGGACGGCAAGCTTCAGCCAATGGGCAAATCTCGCCATGCCAGTTCCTTCCTTATCAGTCGCCCATGCCCATCTGGATGTACCCGGTCGGGCATACGTCGGCACAGATATGGCAGCCAATGCACTTGGCATAGTCTGTGTCCACATAACGGCCAGTAGTAGGAGCATCCTTCTTCTTGACCTTGAACACGGCAGTCTGCGGGCAGTAGATGACGCAGTTGTCGCATTCGAAGCAGAGGCCGCAGGACATGCAGCGCTTGGCTTCAGTGACGGCCTGCTTCTCATCCAAGGCGTGCAGGCGGTCCTGGAAGTTGCCGAGGGCAGAGTCCTTGTCCAGCACGGTAACCTCGCGTTTCAGACGCGGGGTATTCGCGAAATGGCCAAGGAACAACTGAGTTGACGGGATGATGTAGCGGTTGGAACGGTCCTCGAAGTTGTGCAGAGCGTCCTTCAAGTTGTCAGTACCCCGAAGTTGACCATGGTGCTCGTTGTACTCGTGGCCGGTTTCCAGCCAGCGGCGCACCATGTCCCAGTGGTCGACGTCGACCTTGGGTCGCTTGTCGGCTTCTTCGCCACTCAGATAGGAATCGATACCTTCTGCACAGATACGTGCGTGGCCGATGGCAGTGGTCAGCAGGTGCGGACGAATCACGTCGCCGGCAACAAATACGTTGGGCTTGCCGGGGAAGCGATAGTTCTTGTCGGTCTTGATCAGGCCGTTGTTGTTGTTGAACACTTCCAGACCGGTGAAATCGACCGCCTGACCGATGGCGGAGACGATCAGGTCGCCGGTGATGTCCTGCTCGGTGCCTTCGATGATCTTGGTGTCCTTGCCGACCATCTCGAAGTTGGCAACTCGCAGGGCGGTAGCACGACCGCTGGCATCCTTGACCACGCCGATCGGGGTAACGCCACCGACGATGGAGATGCCTTCGGCCTGAGCCTGCTCGATTTCGTGCTTGTTGGCGGCCATCTTGTCGACGGTGGCGCGGGAGATCAGCACAACCTCGACGCCCTGGCGTGCGGCGATGGAAGCGACGTCATGCGCGGTCTGGCCGGCGAGGACGTTCTCGGGCAGGTCCTTGTCCGAGGCGTTTGTGATCTTGCCTAGACGACGGGCAACCGTGGCGACGTCGATGGACGTGTCGCCACCACCGATGACAACAACTTTGTTGCCGACGTGCTGCAGGCGGCCTTCGTTGAAGGCGCGGAGGAAGGCCATGGCGGTCACGCAGTTGGGAGCGTCAGCACCGTCCACAGGCAGGGCACGACCGGCTTGGGCGCCAAGGCCCATCAGCACAGCGTCGTATTCCTTCTCGATGGACTCCATGCTGACATCGGTGCCGATGCGGCAGTTCAGTTTGGTGTCGACACCCAAGTCCAGGATGCGCTGGATTTCGCCATCAAGAACTTCACGCGGAGTGCGGAAGCCTGGGATGCCGTAACGCATCATGCCGCCGAGTTCGGCGTGGTCGTCGAAGATAGTGCAGCTGTGACCCTTCAGAGTCAGTTGGTAGGCAGCGGCCAGACCGGCGGGGCCGCCGCCGATGATGGCGACCTTCTTGCCGGATTTGGCAACGTTGGGCTTGTGGAAAGCCAACTTGTTTTCGATCGCCCAGTTGCCCAGGAAGTGCTCGACCGAGTTGATGCCGACGTTCTCTTCAACCTGATTGCGGTTGCAACCTGACTCGCAGGGAGCAGGACAGACACGACCCATCACGGCCGGGAAGGGGTTGGCTTCGGTCAGACGACGCCAGGCATATTCTTGCCAGGACATGCTGGGCTTGCCGTCAGCTCCGACTGGCGGCTTTTCAATGCCACGGACGATGTTCAGGTAGGAGCGGATGTCCTCGCCGGCCGGGCAGGATCCTTGGCAAGGAGGCGTGGAGAGTACGTACTCGGGGCACTTGTGGGTCCAGCTGGCTTGGAAAATCTTGTCCTGTTCGGAACGGTAATTCGCCTCGGATTCGCCGTCCTTGTAACGGCGCCAGGTCAAGCCTTCAGTCTTCTTTACGTCTTTTGATGTGACCGACATCTTCGCTCTCCTATCGTAAATCGTGCGGTATAACCGCGTGTGTCTCGTTAAGCGGTTGCCCGCATCGATTCAAAACCCATTGATCAATCTTCAAGCTTGATCGCCGTGCCCACCAACTGGTGGACGCCGCCGACCATGCTCATGTCAAAACCATAGAACGGTACAACCTTGTTGAACTGTGCCTTGCAGATGGCGCAGATCAGGGCCAGGAAGTTGACGCCGTGCTCTTTGGATACGGCGTTGTAGGCATTCATGCGCGGCAGG
This sequence comes from Parasulfuritortus sp., assembly GCA_031291185.1. Taxonomy (GTDB): domain Bacteria; phylum Pseudomonadota; class Gammaproteobacteria; order Burkholderiales; family Thiobacillaceae; genus Parasulfuritortus. The sequence continues at coordinate 20,008 of JARLJM010000112.1, forward strand.
GCACCCTTGACCCGGACTTCGATCAGGTCGTCGGTCAGCACTCCGCCGCCTCCACCGCAACAGAAAGTGGACTCGCCGATGGTTTCGGCTGCCATGTCGTGGAAATTGTTCGCCACTGCCTTGATGATGTTGCGCGGAATGGTGAACTGACCGCCCGGCTCGTCACCCATGCGTGAAGCGCGTGCCACATTGCAGGAATCGTGATAAGTAATTACCCGGTGGTCGTTCAGTGATTTGTCGAATTTGAGTACACCTTTCTCAATCAGATCCCAAGTGTACTCACAGATATGGGTCGGCTGCTTGTAGCGTGGATCAAGTTGGCTTTGCAGTTCAATCGAGAACGGGTCATTGCCACCCCAACCCAGGCCGGTCAGGGTATTCCAATAAGCATAGGCGACACGCCAGGCGTGACCGCACTCGCCGACGATGATGCGCTTGACGCCTAGTTCCAGGGCAGCATCGCGAATCCGCATCGCGACAGTGCGCATGGTTTCGTAGTTGCCGTTGAACAGGCCAAAATTGCCGGCTTCAGAGGCGTGGCTGGACAAGGTCCAGGAGGCCCCGGCGGCATGGAAGACCTTGGCGTAACCAATCAGGGACTCAACGTGAGGTTCTGAGAAGAAATCTGCAGACGGGGTGACCAGTAGAATTTCTGCGCCCTTCACATCCAGCGGCATCTTCACTGCAACGCCGGTATCCGCTTCAATGTCTTCCTCCAACCCTTCCAGCGTGTCGATCAGGGCCGGGCCTGGTAGGCCGAGGTTGTTACCGATTTTCTGAACCTTGCCCAGAATCTCGTTAGAATATTTTTGTCCATAGCCGGCGTAATTGAGAATCTCGCGGCCGGCCATGGTGATCTCGGCAGTGTCGATGCCGTACGGGCAATAGACCGAGCAACGGCGGCATTCCGAGCACTGATGGAAGTAGTTGAACCACTGGTCCATCGTGTCTTTGGTCAGGTCTTCTGCGCCAACCAGCCAGGGAACAACCTTGCCCGGCAATGTGAAATAGCGTCGGTAAACCTTGCGCATCAATTCCTGGCGTGCGACCGGCATGTTGTTCGGGTCTGCCGTGCCAAGGAAATAGTGGCACTTGTCGGTACAGGCTCCACAGTGGACGCAGATATCCATGAATAGCCGCACGCTGCGGTATTTCTTCAGGACTTCGCCCATGCGATCGAGGACGCGCTCTTTCCAGTCGTCGGCCATCGTCCATGGATAACCGAGAAATTCCTGGGGACCCTGTCCGGCAACAAAGGCTTTGATATGAGCCATGCTGCCAGGATTGATCTTGGGAACGTCTGTATAAGAACTATCAGCCAGCTTGGGTACTTCAAACTCGGGACCAGCCACGTTCGCTCCTTAATGCTTTCAAACAGTCCGATGAATCAGCCGTTTTTCCGTTCCAGCGCGGCCGCCCAGGGGGCGATGTGCCGCTTGTCGCGCGGATTGTCCACCATGTTGCGGGTGGGGCTGAAGAACACACCGGGCACGTGCAAAAGTTTGCTGATGGGGAAAATGATCATCAGCAGCGCTACCAGGAAAAGGTGAACCAGCAAACTTGTGTCGTTTGGCAACGGCTGGAAATTGAACGTCATCATGCCACGCACGAAGCCCTTCAAATCGACTATGTCGGTGTGGGATACAAAAGACATTTCCATGCCGGACAGACCAATGGCAATGAGTAAGGCAAGCATCAGGTGATCGGATGGAGTTGAAATGTATCGTACCCGGTCAACAAGAAAACGCCGTGCCCATAGGCCGGCTAAGCCAAGAACCATGAAAAAACTGGCATAGCGGCCAAATGGCTGAATGAATACGAGCGGTTCGCAAAGCGGGTCGACGAAATAGCGGACATGGCGCACTAGAACCAGAGCCAGACTGACGTGGAACACGTACCCGAAAATCCAGGTCCACTTGTTAGATTTGAACAGACTTTCGAACAGAGTCACTTCCCTGAACATCCGGAAAGACACACCAATTCGGGTTGTCGGTGCCGGGGTGGTCGGGATGACGAGCGGAGCAGGGGTCTTCCAGTATTCGTAAATACGGAAAGCCACACCACCGACCAATACGATCGTGGCAAAGTAGAACAAGCCAATATAGAAAACGGTCAACGATGACATGCGTTCCTCGTTACGTACAGTCGAGAGTGGAGAGTGGAGAATCAAGTGCCAGCGGCACAGATCTCGGCACTCTCGACTCTCGGCTATTTATGCAATAGCCGGAGTTTCACCCGGCGCTTGCACGCCGGGTGATGTATAGATCAGATACAGCCGGTCGGCTTGGGCAGGCCAGCGATCTTACAGGCCTGCTTGGCGGGGCCGTAGGGGAACAGTTCGTACAAGTACTTGTTGTTACCCTTGTCCGGGCCCAGCTTCTTGGAGATGGCCTTGGTCAGAACGCGAATGGCCGGAGCAATTTGGTACTCGGCGTAGTATTCACGCAGGAAGTTGACCACTTCCCAGTGGCTTTCGGTCATGTCGACCTTTTCTTCTGTAGCCAGGTAACCGGCGATGTTCTCGTCCCAGTCAGCCAGATTAACCAGATAGCCTTCTTCGTCCACTTCAAAGGACTTGCCAGCGACTTCAACCATGGGCATGTTAATTCTCCTAACGATTCAAAAATTACAACCAGGACTGACAGTTGCTGTGTTCTGCTACCAGATCCACAAAACCGCCGTAATCCACAACATTAACCCCATCAATGACGCGATCGGCCATGCCGCGCGCGGAGAGATCGGGACCCAGGACATAGATTTTCACGCCGGCCATGGCCGCTTGAACCTTGCCCTCAAAGCTGCCGCCCTTGGTGGCACCATAAATGCCATCCTCGATCAGCAGTACAGCGGAGCCATTCGTCGCCAGACGCAGGCAGCTCTCAAGAGAGTTGCGCTCGTAGGGCGATTTGTTGACGATGTGCAGCATCTTCGTCTCCCTTAGAAACTGATCAGGACATCTTGCTCGGCCATCTTGGCAGCCATTTCGGCGCGATCGAGCACAATAACATCCACCAGAAGGTCCGCTTCGGTCAGGCCGCGGGCTTCTAGTGATTCCTTTTCAACATACAGTTTCTCGATGTCGTACCCTTCAAGGGCACGATAGGTGGGCGAGAAGTTCTTCTGTTCGATGGCCTTGGTGTCCTGGGCCTTTTTCAACTCGTAGACGCCGTCATCGATGAAGGCCATGCTGACGTCCTGTTCAAAGGCCGCAGAAATCAACACGACTTCCAGACCTTCCAGAGCATAGATGGTGCCGTAAGGTGCCTTGCGGTTCACGAACATGAACTGCTTGATGACGCCGCCTTCGTCCGTATCCATATCTTCGCTTGATGTAAACATTGTTATCCCCTCAGTCGCCGAAGGTTACCAGGCGATCACACTGGATGCCGGCTTCCACCAATTGGCCGAGCCCGGAAATCCGGAAACCGTCTGCCAAGTTATGGGCGTCCTTGCCCTGACGCTTGGCTTCGTTCTCGTCCATGATGCCACGGCGTTGCGCGGCAGCGATGCAGACTACCAGATCAAGACTGTGGGCCTTGGCCAGTTCGCTCCAGCGGCTGACGATATTGCGGTCGTCACGTGGAGGCTCGGTCAGGCGAGTCGAGTTGTTCACACCATCATGATAGAAGAACACGCGGTAAATTTCGTGACCCTTCTCGATAGCCGCCTTGGTGAACTGGTAGGCGCTATCCGAGGCCTCGTGCGTGTAAGGCCCTTCGTTAACTAATACACCGATCTTCATTTGAATATCCCTAAATCCAAATAACCGATTTACTCACAAGTCCGGGAGAGTTTCCTCCCGGACTTGTTCGCATCAGAAGCGGATGTGAGCGGAGGCGTTAAGGCTGTTACGGCCACCGCGCCAGTTGTCGACGTGGTACTTGGTGAAGGGCAGCCCGGTCTTCTCGAAGAAGGCAGGCCAACCGATACGGTCGATCCAGTCGTTCATGCGTTCCCACGGACGTCCATCGGCCTTGTAGGTAGCCAGGATATTCTTGACCACGGCACCGACCTCCGGCCAACGCGGGGCGTTGTTGGGCAGGCCAGAAGCGACCAGCTTGTGGAAGGTCGGACGTGAACGGGCGTTGGAGTTCTTGCCGCCAACCCAGATTGCAATCTTGGAATGCTCGGGGTCGTTGATCTGCATCGGAGGGCACGGGGGGAAACAGGCGCCACAGCAGATGCACTTCTTCTCGTCGACTTCCAAGGAGGGCTTGCCGTTCACCAGTGCGGGGCGAATGGCGGCCACCGGGCAGCGGGCAACGACGGAGGGACGTTCGCAAACGTTGGCAACCAGATCATGGTTGATCTTCGGCGGCTTGGTGTGCTGAACCACAATGGCGATGTCGGCCTGGCCGCCGCAGTTGATCTCGCAGCAGGAGGTGGACAGTTTGACACGGTTGGGCATCTCGCAATTGACGAAATCGTGGTACAGGTCATCCATCAGGGCCTTCACGACGCCGGAGGCATCGGTGCCAGGAATGTCGCAGTGCAGCCAGCCCTGGGTGTGGGCGATCATGGACACCGAGTTGGCGGTGCCGCCGACCGGGAAACCGTTGTCGGTAAGGGACTTGATCAGGCCTTCAACCTTGCTGCCGTCGGTCACCATGTACTCGATGTTGGAGCGGGTAGTGAAGCGGACATAGCCGTCAGCGAACTGGTCGGCGATATCGGCCAGCTTGCGCACGGTGTAGTGGTCCATCTGGCGCTGGGTGCCAGCCTTGACGGTCCAGATTTCATCGCCGCCCTCGGCGCGGTGGTACAGGACGCCGGGCTTCGGATGGGAGTGGAAAACCCATTTGCCATAGTTTTTGGCCATGACGGGGTGCATGTAGGGCATAGGATCCGGTGCACCGGATTCGATGGTCTCGTGATTACGTTCGCTCATTCTTGTCTCCAACTAGGTGAGATCAGAAAACATTAAGATATTGGTATCCGCTATCCTCTTGCCACACGAGCGGGCTATTGCCCGCTCGGCATTGGGAGCGTCGTCGGATTAAGCGGCGGCTGCCTTGTGTTCGTTCCACTTCTCGACTTCTTCGTCCCAGTTGTCGGAACGGAAGTACGGGTTGGTACGAGGATGGATGATCATGTTGGGATCAACCGGGATATCCAGGCCTTCCAGGAAGTTGACCAGACCGATACGCTCGATCATCTCGCCGGTGCGCTCGTGCTCCAGAGCGTTTTCTGCGAAGAAATCCAAGATATTGCGGGACAGGTCATTCAGCTTTTCGAAGTCTTCGTCAGACTCCAGCTTCATGAACGGGATCACCACGGTGCCGAGGGAAGCGCCAATCTTCAGTACGCCCTTGCCGCCAACCAGGATGGTCACGCCCTTGTCCTTGCCGGGCAGCAGTGCGCCAGGCATGACGTTCAGGCAGTGCATGCAACGCACGCAGTTGTGGTTGTCGATCTCGATGCAGTTGGCATCGGAGACAGCGACCTTGGTCACGCCTTCGCCAGCTGCCTTGCCGTCGTTCTTGGACAGTTGGATAGCTTTGGTCGGGCAATTGTTGACGACCATGTTGATCAGGTCTTCCATGCTGTGGGCAGCCATCCACTCGCGGGCAATCTTCTCGTCCGCGCGGATGTTGTCACGCCAAGTGCCGATGGTGGCCATGTCGGAACGCTGAATGGAGTTCATGCAATCGTTCGGGCAGCCGGAGAACTTGAACTTGAACTTGTAGGGCAGGGACGGACGGTGCATGTCGTCCAGGTTGTTGTTGATGACGGTGCGCAGGGCGCGGGCTTCGTCATAACAGGACATTTCGCAACGGGCAGCACCCACGCAGGACATGGAAGTGCGCAGGGCGGGGCCGGCGCCGCCGAGGTCGAAGCCCATTTCGTTGAATTTGTCGAAGGAGCGCTGCACGTCAGCGGTCTTGATGCCCTGGAACATGATGTCGCCGGACTGACCGTGGAAGGCGACCAGGCCCGAGCCACCGGTTTCCAACCAGGCGTCGCACATCTGGCGCAGGAGGTCGGAGGTGTAATGCATGCCGGCCGGGGGCTGGATGCGCAGAGTGTGGAATTCGGCGGCTTCCGGGAATTTCGGGGTGCCGTCGGCATTCTTCAGTTCAGTGAAGCGGGGGATAACGCCACCACCGTAGCCGACTACACCCACGGTACCACCCTTCCAGTAACCGAAGCGGGTCTTGTAGGAGGTTTCCAGCTGGCCGAGCAGGTCGACCATCATGTCATTGTCTTTTGCGAGGCGCTTGATACCGGTTACGAAGCTGGGCCACGGGCCTTTTTCCAGCTCGTCCAGATTCGGCGTGTCATACATTTGCTTAGCCATCTGTTTCTCCTTTAGGTCTTGCGAAGCGGTATATCGTCACTACCTATACACTACCCGTGGGCATCCTGCCGGCACGAGACTAGTGCGGCAATCTTAGTTGAGCTTGGATGCCTGCGGCCATCATTCCGATGGGGTAACCTGCTCTTTCGTGGGAGTAGATGCCACCTACCCGAACGGGTAGGTCGGTTTGTCCTAACGATGTGAGGCTAATACTTGATAAAATGTGTCAAATATAGGTCAACTTTTTAATTTAAACTGAAAATCATGGATGAGATCAAGTCACTGACTAAATTCCGTAACCCGTATGGCAACCAGGAGATCGAGTTCCAGGAGGTCCAATATGCGGCCGGAGGCATGCTCATGATGCGCCTTCGTATTCGAGAACGTGGGGCGCGTTTCACGATTTTCGACCTGGATCCGGTTACCGCAAAATTCTGGGCCGATGAAATGCTGAAGTGGGCATCAAGTCAGGATCTCGGTTCAGTCGTGGCGGAGGGCGATTCACGTGCGGATGTATAACCAGGATTGGGAAGCGATCAAGGACTTCGAGCATACCGCGCGCTTCAAGGATGTGTATTTTGATCTGACCGGCAACGAAGTGCCGGCCGATCATGGTCAGGCGCTTTTCGATGCGCTGCTGGCACATATTCCCTGGCTCAAGGATGAGTCGGCCGTCGGTGTACAGTCCATTCATGGCGCGCCGACCGGGCGCAACGACAATCTGGTCATCAACCGGCGGGCCAAACTGGTGTTGCGTCTGCCCCTGGCTCGGGTGGATGCGGTGCGCTCGCTATGTGGCAAGCATCTCAATACCGGCGCCGGTGATATCGTGATCGGAGACTTGAAAGAAAAATTCTTGACTCCGTATGCAACTTTGTATGCGCCGATGGTCGATTTGGGTACTGGCGACGAGGCGGCTTTTCTGGAGGCCGCGCACGCTGAACTTGAAAAAATCGGGATTCGATGCGGGCTCATTCCGGGCAAGAAGCGTAAAATGGCGCTTACCGAGGGGGAGATCTCGGGCTATAGCCTCATGCTGCATGACATCAGCCTTCAGCAATCGCTGCTGGTTCAGGAAGATGGTCTGGGGTGCCATCGCAGCTTTGGCTGCGGTATATTTGTCCCCCACAAATCAATCAAGGAAGTCGCGATCAATTAAACCGGATCGCAGTTTTTTGTAACTCGTGTATAGGAGAAAAACCGTGGGATATGTACTGAACGGCGAAGAACTGGAAGTCGATGACGAGGATTTCCTGACCGAAGCCAATTTCAGCGACGAGATCGTACCGATCATCGCCGAAGCCGAAGGCCTCAATCTGACCGACGATCACTGGAAAGTCGTCCGCTTCATGCGCGAACGCTACCAGGAAGACGGCCACACGCCGAACTTCCGCAACATGCTAGCCGGCATGGAGGAAGAGCATCCGGGCATCGACTGGAAGAAGAAACTGTATGAGCTGTTCCCCAAGCAGCCGAACCGCCAGTCCTCCAAGGTCGCGGGTCTGCCCAAGCCGTTCGGCAAGGGCGGTTACTAAGCCTTAGAGTCGAGAGCCGAGAGTCGGACGCGGTTGACGCGTCGCGGCTCTCCACCCTCAACCCTGAAGTTTCCCCATGTATTACACCACCCTGGTTTCCACCGATGACCTGGCGCGTCATCTGGACGATCCGCATTGGATTGTCATCGACTGCCGCTTCACGCTCACCGATCCGGAAGGTGGCCGCTTGCTCTATCAGAAAGGGCATATTCCCGGTGCGCGCTACGCCCATCTAGATGACGACCTGGCAGCCCCGATGGGTGCCGGTACCGGCCGGCACCCGCTGCCCGACATCGATGCCCTGGCCGAAAAGCTGTGCCAATGGGGGATCGGCGTCAACAAGCAGGTCGTGGTTTACGACGACAGCTTCGGCTCCATGGCGGTCCGCCTGTGGTGGCTGTTGCGCTGGCTGGGCCATCCGGGCGTGGCGTTGCTGGACGGCGGCTATCCCAAATGGGTTCGGGAGAAGCATCCGGTTACCCAGGATATTCCCGAACAGATATGCAGAGCGGCCTGCGCCAGACTACCCGAGGCGAGCCTTTACGCCAGTGCAGACCAGGTCATGCAGGCCATGAAGACCGGCGATCAACTGATTCTGGATGCCCGTCCCGAGCGCCGCTTCAGCGGCGAATACGAGCCGCTCGATCCCATTGCCGGTCACGTGCCGGGTGCGGTCAACTGGAACTTCGAGGAGAACCTCGACATCGACGGTACCTTCATGCCGCCCGAGGCCCTGCGCGAGAACTACCAGGCCCTGCTCAAGGGCCGCGCGCCGTCCGATGTCATCCACATGTGCGGCTCGGGCGTAACCGCCTGCCATAACATCCTGGCCATGGAAGTCGCCGGCCTGTCCGGTTCCAGGCTGTACGTCGGTTCCTGGAGCGAATGGATCACCGATCCGTCGCGTCCGATTGCCACTGGAGAATAACGATGGCCGCTCCCACCCGAGTCAAGACGGTCTGGTTCAAGAAGGAAGGCGAACGTCCGGTCGAGGACATCGCCACAGCATTGGCGACCACCATCTGGCGCATGGCCGACCGTGCCATGGACAACCTGTCCAAGGCCGACTTCGACATCATCACGCCCCAGCGCGGTTTCAAGATCATCGGTGAATTGACCGCCTTCGCGGTGCATTACGTCGATCGCCTGATCTTTCCGCGGATGAGCGACAAGGCGCGAGGCGAACTGGTCAGTGCACTGGGCGTGCGCCTGGCAGAGATCATGGAAGACAACATCCTCGACTTCACCGGAGGCGTGAAGGACGCGGACTACGATTACGAGCAGGGCTACATCGACATGCTCAACGCGCGCATGACCGAGTATGCCCATTACGATTTCCCGGACGACAAACCCAGCTTCCAGGCCTTGCGCTACCTCAGCCTGCAGATCCGCGAAGACATGGAAAAGTCCGACCAGACCTGGATCCAGGACCAGATCATGGACATCGAGATGCCCGAGATACTGGGCACGGTGAAGAAGCAGGTGGACGGGTTCTATCCACCCGCCTGACCGATGGCCGCTGTCAGCGCCGCTTCAGCCGGAACCGGCCGGGAAAACAGATACCCCTGCATGGCGTCGCAACCCAACTGGCCAAGAAAGTCCCGTTGCGCCTCGGTCTCGACCCCTTCGGCCAGAACATCCAGGCCAAGGGCATGGGCGAGGGCGATGGTTGCCGAACAGATCGAGGCGTCATTGGGATCGGTTTCGATATCCTTGACGAAGCTGCGGTCCAGTTTCAGTCGCTGGACGGGCAAAAGCTTGAGATAGGCAAGCGAGGAATGGCCGGTTCCGAAGTCGTCGATGGCCAGGGTCACGCCCAGCTCGCGTAGCTGGTTGAGCACTCCAATGGTGGTTCTCGCGTCCTGCATGGCGGCCGATTCGGTGATCTCGAGTTCCAGATCCGCGCCCGATAGCCCGTGGCGTGCCAGTGTCTCCGCGACCCGTTCGGCGAGGCCGGGGGTGCGCAATTGATGCAGAGACAGATTGACCGCCATGCGCAGCTTCGTCTGGCCGGCGTCCTGCCAGGCCCGTAGTTGTGCGCAGGCGGTGTCGAGCACCCAGTCGCCCAGAGCCAGAATCAGCCCGGTTTCCTCGGCAACGGGGATGAATCGGTCAGGCGGCACCAAGCCATCCTGGGGATGCTGCCAGCGGACCAGGGCCTCGAAGCCGGTTGGCGTGCCCGAGCCCGCATCGACCTGAAGCTGGTAGTGGAGCGTGAACTGATTTTCGACCAGCGCGTGACGCAGTCCGTTTTCCAGTCGTAACCGGTCGCTCGTCGCCTGGTTCATCTCGACGCTGAAGTACTGGTAATTGTTCCGCCCGGCCGATTTGGCGTGATACATCGCGGTATCGGCATTCTTCATCAGCGTTTCGATGTCGGTGCCGTCGCCGGGATACAGGCTGATGCCGATACTGGGCGAGGTGTGCAGGACAAGCTCGTCGATGGCGAAGGGCCTGTTCAGGCAGACGACGATCTTCTCGGCAATCTGGGCGCTGCTCAGTGCGGCCCGTTCGCCGCTGACCGCAACCACGAATTCGTCGCCGCCCAGGCGCGCCACCAGGTCGGACTCCCGCACGCAGTCGTGCAACCGGTTCGCGACTTCGATCAGCAGCCGGTCGCCGATGTGATGCCCCAGCGTGTCATTGATGTTCTTGAACCGGTCCAGGTCCAGGAACATCAGGGCCACTTCTTTGCTTTCCCGGTGGGCCTCCGCCAGGGACTGTTCGAGGGCGATGCGCAAGTGCAGGCGGTTGGGCAGGCCGGTCAGCGGGTCGTGGTGGGCAAGATGACGGATACGTTCCTCGGCCGCCTTCTGCTGGCTGATGTCGGCGAAGCTGGCGATGTGGTACTCAATGTCGTGCTGGCGGTTCTTGACCACGGTGATGGTCAGCAGCTTGGGATAGACCGCGCCATTCTTGTTGCGGTCCCACATCTCGCCCTGCCAGAAACCCTGGTCGGAAATCGCCTGCCACATCGCACTGTATTCTAACGCGCTGGTCCGTCCGGAAGAGAGGAAACGCGGGTTCTTGCCGCTGACTTCCTCGATGGTGTAGCCGGTCATCCGGGTAAACGCGGGATTGATCTCGACGATGCGGTTTTCGCTGTCGGTGATCATGATCGCTTCGCCGCTGTGCTGGAAGACATGGGCGGCGAGACGCAACTGCTGCTCGAGGCGCTTGCGATCGAGGAGGTTGCGGACCCGGGCGAGCAGGATGCTGGTCACCACGGGTTTGGTCAGGTAGTCGTCGGCACCCAGTTCCAGGCCGTCGAGCTGGCTCTGTTCCGAGGTGTCGGCGGATACGAAGATCACCGGGATGTCGGCCGTGCCCGGGTCGGCGCGCAGCCGGCGGAGCACCTCGATGCCGCTCATGCCCGGCATCATCACGTCGAGCAGGACCAGCTGCGGCTTGTCCTCGCGGGCGGCCAGGTCCAGCGCGGCCTGGCCGGAAGTGGCGATCTTGAGCCGATACGGCGCCTTCAACGCGGCGGTCAGGACATGCAGGTTGGCTGGCTGATCATCGACCAGCAGTATCAATGCTCGGGGATCGGGGGTGGCCGTGATCACGGCAAAGGATCTCCATGGCTTGCAAGGATGGCGGCCAGCGTGGCCAGCGCACCATCGTGGTTGAATTCATCCAGCTGGCCGAGCAGTCGCTGCAGTGGTGCGTTTGCAGCGTCATGCCGGGCGAGTCCCTGGAGACCGGCAGACAATTCGTCCGGCGGCAGTTCGTGCTGCTCCAAGTAGGGTACCAGCCGGCGTAGCGCCGTCAACAGGCTTGCCATGTCGGGGGTGTCGCCTGTTTCCGGAGGAGCGGGTGGAAGCCCCTGCCGGATGCCGTCGACGCATTGCCTCAGGCAATGGGCGAATTCAGTCTGGGACACAGGTTCGGCGCCGGCCCGGAGTTCTGTCTCGAACCGGCCCGCTGCATCGGCCAGCGCTGACGCGCCCAGATTTGCAGCCAGACCCTTGATCCGGTGCAGCCGTTCGGCTGCCGCTTCATTCTGGCCGGTCGCCAGCAGAGGGGCCAGTTCGGCCGGGGCATCGGCCTCGGTCCGGGCAAATTCAAGCAGAAGGCGCCGGTATAGAGCCTGGTTGTGTTCCAGCCGGCGAAGTCCGGCCGCGGTGTCGAAGCCAGGCAGATCGGGCATGGTCCCGTGTTGCCCCGGTTCAGCCGGGAAGGGCTGTATCTCGTCCTTGCGCCAGGCGGCCAGACATTTGGCGAGGACCGCGTCGAGCCGGTCCAGTTCGATCGGCTTGGCGATGAAATCGACCATTCCTGCGGCCTGACAGCGCGCCCGGTCTTCCGGGAATACCGCTGCAGTCATGGCCACGATCGGGAGTCCGGCGGCTTCGGGCAGGGCGAGGATTGCCTTGGCCGCGTCGATGCCATTCATCTCGGGCATGTGCAGGTCCATGAACACGATGTCGAAGGTTGCAGCATGGACCTGATCGATCGCTTCCTTGCCGTGGCTGGCGAGACTGACCGACAGGCCGCGTTTCTTCAACAGTTCGGCCGCGACCTGCTGGTTGAGCGGACTGTCCTCGACCAGCAGAGCCCGAGCGCCGGGGTAACGTGCGGCGGCTGACGGCCTGGCCGAAACGTCGAGCTGTCGCGCCATGGCTTCGGCTGTGCCGGCTGCACGCCCGGCCCGGACGGTGAAGCTGAAGGTCGAGCCCTGACCCTCGATGCCCGTGGCATCGATCTCGCCACCCATCAGATGGACCAGTTTCTGGCTGATCGTCAGGCCAAGCCCGGTGCCGCCATAGTGCCGGGTGATGCTGCTGTCGGCCTGGGTGAAGGCCTCGAACAGATGCGCCGCCTGGGCGCGGGCGATGCCGATGCCGGTATCGCGCACGGAGAAACGCAGGATCAGATTGTCCGGGTCGATCCCGGTGGCATCGACGCGAACGGCAATTTCGCCCTGATTGGTGAACTTGATCGCGTTGCCGACCAGGTTGTTGAGCACCTGGGTGAGCCGGAGCGGATCGCCCAGCACCCTCGAAGGCACCTCCGGGGCGGCGTCGATGCGGAATTCGAGGCCTTTTTCGGCGATGCGCGCGGAAAACAGGTTGGCGACCTCGCGCAACACCGTGTCCACCTTCATTTCCACCTGTTCGACGGCCATCCTGCCGGCTTCGATCTTGGAATAGTCGAGGATGTCGTTCAGGATGCCCAGCAGGGCACGACCCGAAGTCAGCGTGATGGACAGGAACTCCCGTTGCTGGGCATCCAGATCGGACTCCAGGACCAGTTCGGTCAGCCCCAGGATGGCATTCATCGGTGTGCGGATCTCATGGCTCATATTGGCCAGGAACACGCTCTTGGCACGGTTGGCCGCTTCGGCGGTCTGCCTGGCCTGCTCCAGCACCTGGGTATTCAGTTTGTCTTCACTGATGTCGCTGACCATGCCGTTCCACAGGCTATCGCCATTGCTCGCCGGGGTCGGTGTCGCCTCGATCCTCAGCCAGCGTGTTTCCTGATCCACCTGGCAGCGACCTTCCCACAGGAACGGTCCTGGATTCCTTGCCGCCTCGATGTTGCGTGCCATGAAGCCGTCCCGGTCATCCGGATGCAGGGTCGCGGTCACCGCGCCGACATCCGCCAGGACATCGGCCGCGGCGACCCCGACGATCTGGCAGAAGCGCGGACTGACATACTCGAAGCGCATGCCGCCATCGGCCCGCATGCGCAAGGTATAGACACCGGACGGAATGCGCTCGACCAGTCGGTCGTAGCGCGACATGGAGTCCTGAAGTTCGGCCGTGCGCTGGGCGACGCGTTCTTCCAGAAGGGCCTTTTCGGTCCCGATCTGGTCGGCCATCAGGTTGAAACTGCTGGCCAGTTCGCGGTATTCGACGCAGCCCGTGGGCTCTGCCCGTCGGGTCAGATCGCCGCCCGCGATGCGGCGCGTGACCAGGGTCAGGGCATGAATCGGCAGGACCAGGCTGCGTCCGAACAGCAGCGCGACGCCACCCGAGATCAGAAGGAGCAGAGCCAGCGCGCCGTAGGTGTAACGGCGCAGCGCGTGTGCCGGGGCGAACGCCTCGTCGGTATCCATCTTGACCACCATGCCCCAGCGCAGGGCTGGCAGATAGCGCCAGGCGGCGATGATGTCGATACCGGCGTAATCGCGGGTGAGTCCGCTGCCATGGCCGCCGGTCAGGGCTGCCTGCATCGGCCTTGCCACTTCCGGCATCGGAATGTGGTAATGGAAGGCCGCATCGCGGACATGGTTCAACGGTCCGACATACAGTGCGCCATCCGGTTCGGCCTGGGCGAGTACGGTTTCGCCGGTCATGCCCAGGCCGGTGTTGTCGGTGGTGATGCTGGTCAGGCGGTCCAGGTTGAGTTGCAGGGCTACGGTGCCGATCGGTCTGCCGTCACGCATGACCGGGGTGACGATGAAGATGGCTGGTTGGTTGCCGGACGGGGCATAGGGCTGGGCCGACGTGGTGCGGCTGCCGAGCAGCGCCAGAGCCTCGCGGTGAGCCCGGGCCAGGGTACTGTTGCGGAATGGTCCGGTGTTCAGGTTGCTCAGGTAATCCTGCTCGTGCTTGACCGAGAGCACCACGTTGCCGGCCAGGTCGGTGAGCAGCAGGTCGTAATAGCCACCCAGATCGAGCTGGGTGTAGAAAAAGCTCCGGAATCCGGCTTCCTCGGCCTGATAGCGCTCCGATGTCCGGGGTGATCCGGTGCCAGTCAGCGGCGACAGCGTATCCAGGGCGCGGATGGCGGTGTCCGACCTGGCCAGCATTTGCCCGTCCTGCAGGCGCTCGCTGAGGTAGGTGTTGATCTGGTCGGCCTTCTTGTCGGCCAGCGAGGTCAGATTGGTCAGCACTGTTTGGGTCAGGGTGCGTTCGAAGGCCGCGGTATAAAGCCAGGCCAGTACGCCGAGCGGTAGCGGCGACAGGAGGAAGAAACCGAGCAGCAGGCGCGGGATGATGCGGTTGCCGGTCATGGCCGTGTGCCCTCGATCATCGCCCGCCATTCCTCCTTGCTCCGGTAGAAGGGCCAGGGTGCAGGGCGCAAGGGCCGGCTGGAGGCGAACACCTGCACGAACTGGCCATTTGGTTTCACCTTGCCGACCCGCACCATCTTCCAGAGATGGCGGGTGTCGGCATCCACTGCTTCCACTTCGCTCGGTCCGTCCAGGCTTTCACGCAACAGGGCGGGGTTGACCCGGTCTGGTGCGGGCGAACCGGCGTCGACCACCGCCTGGGCCCACAACTTGACTCCGACATAGGCGGCTTCGACCGGGTCGCTGGTTACCCGATCCGCGCCATAGCGCTTCTTGAAGGCCTGCACGAAACGCCGGTTTTCTGCGCGCGGCAGCGACTGGAAATAACTCCAGACGCCATAGTGCCGGCTCAGCCGACCGCCGCCCCAGGCTGCCATCTCGGGCTCGGCGACGCTGAACGAAACCAGCGGCATATTGGCCAGGCCGGCCTGGTTCAGGGCATCGAAGAAGGCCGCGTTGCTGTCGCCGTTCAGGGTATTGAGCACCACATCGGGCTTGAGACGGCGGATGTCGGCCACGACCCCGGCCATGTCGCGTGCGCCGAGCGGCAGGTAACGCTCGGCCAGTACCTGGCCATTCTCGGTCGAGACCAGATCGCGGATCATCAGGTTGGCGGTGCGTGGAAACACGTAATTGGAGCCGATCAGATAGACCCGCTTGCCGAAGGTGTCGATCGCCCAGCGGGTGCCGGGGATGATCTGCTGGTTCGGCGCGGAACCGGTGTAGAGGATGTTGGGCGACTGTTCCAGGCCCTCATACTGGACCGGATAGAACATCAGATGATCATGCCGCTCGACCACCGGTTTCACCGCCTTCCGGCAGGCCGAGGTCCAGCAGGCGAACAGGGCGTCGACGTGTTCCTGGCCGATCAGGCGTTCCGCTTCGCGCGCGAAGGTGTCCCAGTTCGACTGGCCGTCGACGATCACCATCTCGACCGGTCGGCCGAGCAGCCCGCCCTGGGCGTTGATTTCCTCGACGGCAAGGCGCTCCGCATCGACCAGCGGGCGCTCGCTGACCGCCATGGTGCCGGTCAGCGAGTGCAGCAGGCCGATCCGGATCGGCGGCCTGGATGGAGCGTGCCACGCGCGAAATGCCAGTCCGGCGGCCACAACCATCATGATCGCGAGGGCGACAACCGGCAATGCGGGCTTGCGTAGGGACATGGTGGGGATGGAGAATTCTGCTACGAGCCAGTTTATCCTGAAATGGCCTGGCCACGATTGCCTTCTAGGACACCCAGATGATTCCTCCCGACAGCCCCTTTCATCCCGACAACGAGACCGGCTACCAGCGCTGGCGCGAGGCCAAGCTGGCCGGCTACCCGACCCGGGGCGAAGACCTGATCGTCCAAGTGCGTGACCCGCATGCGCTGACCGACGCCGAATACCGCGCCATTCTCGATCGCGTGGCAAAAACCAACATGGTCGTCTACGCCACGGCCCTGGGCGAGGCCGAGGACAAGGCCGCCGTGCGCGCGCTGTCGGCCCAGTTCGGCCTGACCCACCTCGACGCCAACTGGCTGGCCGACGAAGACGGCATCTCCAGCCTGACGCCGCGTGACGAAGGCGGCCAAAAGCGTGGCGACTACATTCCCTACACCCACCATCGCATCCGCTGGCATACCGACGGCTACTACAACCCGGAGCCGCGGCGCATCCTGGCCATGACCCTGCACTGCGTGCGCGAGGCAGAACAGGGCGGCGAAAACGAGTTGTACGACCAGGAGCTGGCCTATATCCATTTGCGGGACAGCAACCCGGAATGGATCCGCGCGTTGATGGCGCCGGATGCCATGACCATCCCGGCCCGCGTCGACGAAATCGACGGCGAACGGCCGGAAGAGCCGGGCCCGGTCTTCCTGATCGACCCGGCCAGTGGCGGCCTGCACCTGCGCTACACGGCCCGCACCAAGAGCATCGCCTGGAAGGACGATCCGACCACGCAGGCTGCGGTGAAAGCCATCGAGGATATGCTCGCCAGCCAGCCGTCAGGCTGGTTCAGGCTCAAGCTGCAGCCCGGCATGGGGCTGCTCTGCAATAACGTCCTGCACACACGGGATGGGTTTTCCGATACGGCTGAACACCGCCGCCTGCTCTACCGCGCCCGCTATCACGATCGCATCCGCGATTTGCGATAGGTATACCCAGACAGCGGCCTCTGCCTTCCGGCCCCACAGTAATGTACTGACCTGGCTGTATATCCGGCCGCTCAGCCGGCGAGTCCCGCAAGGCGATTCTTCATGCCACGTTGGCGTCCCTGAAATCGCCAACCAAGTCCTTGATGACTTCCCGTGCGGCAAAGCTTTCCTGCTCGGTTCGCGTTTCGGCTACCAGTACGAACTGGCCGCTCGAAATGGCATCGGCGACCAGATCCGACAGCCATCCATCCTTTTTCTTCGCGCTGTCTGATGCGCCGGTCGCCGCACCGATCAACCCCCCGATGCTGGCGCCCCAGCCCAGCATCATAAGCGGTGCGATCAACGGACTGGCAATGAACAGGCTAACGCTGGTCGCCGCCAGCGCCACTTCAGCCAGCGCGCCCAGGCCGGTGCCAACGGCCGTTCCGATGGCGCCATCCACCAATACATCCTTCAGCACGCCATCGCTCTTTGCCTGTTGTGCAGAAACAGCCGAAGGAGGTTCGGTTGCGAATATCTGTAGTTGTTCGCGCGGCAGGCCACGCTCAACGAGCTTGGCAAGGGCGCTTTCGGCTTCTTCTCGCTGGCCAAAAAATCCCGATACATGATGACGATATGAACCCATTTCATTCTCCTTGTGCTTGAGCCGTGCAAGACGGATAGGCAAGCAGCCTATCCGACGGCATGGGAGGCGTCTGTACGCCATCACACGCTCAGGCATCAGGGGTACTCAGTGTGCTATTTGCGTGCTCAAAAACCAGGGGATTTGCATTTGTGAATCCGAATAGATCGAGCCCATAAATAGCCAGGTACACAGCTTCCAACGGGGCTTCGATGCGCCAGTTTGTCAGCAAGCGATACTCAGCCATGGAGTCTTCATAGGCAGGCGACGGCCAGGGATCAAGTCGGAACCTGACCGCTCACCACCCTTGACGCAAATATCAGATAACCCGCGCCTGCAAGTACGCGACCAATGGACGCATCACGCCTTCTGGGTCCACAGGATGCACCAGCCTTCGGGACTGATCGAGCCCTCGACCAGTTCGCAGGTATTCGACCCGGCAATGAAATGCAGGCAGCCGCTGCACTTCCGTTCACCTTTGGGATGAGTCTGATACTGCACCTTGGCCTGTGCTGTTTTCCCGGTTGTCGCCAGGGTGGCGGTCGGTTCCGGACTGGCGGCGGGCGGCGTGACCGGAGTCTCGCTGTTCGAAGCCGTTTCCTGTTTTGAGCTACAGCCCACCAAGGCGGCCGGTATCAGTAGACTGCAACCCGCTGCCAGGACGTTGCGCAGCATGGCCCTACGGGATAGCGTTTCTTCTTTCATCATGATTCTCCTTTGCTACACGGCATGGTTGTTGACCGGCGCGTTGATTTTGACCAGCCGAACCAGCGCACCCAATAGCTTCTGAATGTGCTGCCGGCTTGGTTCATCGGTCAGCTTGCCGTCCTGGTCGAACCGTTCTGCGGCATTGACGATCATCACTTCCGGCTGAATGACCACGGGCATGTTCAGCGCGACCAGGATTTGCCGCAGGTGGTATTGCGCCCGAGCCGTTCCCATACTGCCGATGGATGCACCCATGAGCGCCGCCGGTTTGCCTTGCCAGGCGCTCTTGCCATAGGGCCTCGACGCCCAGTCAATGGCGTTCTTGAGCACGCCGGAGACCGAATAGTTGTACTCCGGCGTGGCAAACAGAATGGCATCGGCAGCCCGAATCTGGCGCTTGAATTCAAGCACACTGTCCGGCGGCGTCATTTCGTCATCCTGGTTGAAGACCGGAATGTCGTTCAGTGAAATCAGGTTCAGTGTCGCCCCGACCGGCAACACTTCCTGCGCAGCCTTGAGTGCCGCGTGGTTGTAGGAGGCCTGGCGCAGGCTGCCGACAATGCCCAGAATCTTGATTTCGTCCATGTTCAGCACTCCTTGTCTTGGTACTGCTCAGCCTGCCCAAAAACGAGGTTTGGTGCTGTGCGCCAGCGCACATAACGAAATTGCCTGGCCTGTGTTCGTTGCCGAATGGACTGGATGTTGTTCCTGGTGGTGATCGTTGTCATCGTGCTGCCGTCAGGTCATGACGGCAGACGCGATCAGAAATGCTGGAACATGTTGTGCGGCGCTTCGGTGCCCATTTTTTCGTGCACTTCGCTGGCCATCTTCCGATCCGTCTGCAGGATATGTTGCAGGATCCAGGACTTGAGGAATTCGAGCATCGCATTCAAGGTCTGGCCGTCGTCGTTGTCGCGCGTTTCCCATAACCCGGCAACTTTGGCGACGAAGAGCGCGTGCGCATTCTTGTGGTAGTCGATGTGCATGGGGTCAATCTTCGCCTCGTCCATCAGGCGCTCTTCGAGCGTGAAGTGCTCGATGACGTAGTCCTTCAGTTCATGGAAGGCTTGGTCCAGAACGTCCTGATCGTGCTCGGAAACCTCGGTCAGCCGGTTGACCAGGGCGACCAGTTTGTTGTGCTGCTGATCGACGTCAGGCAGGCCGGTGTAAAGGTTGACATTCCACTCAATGAAACTCATCGAAGTGTCCTTGTTCTCGGGTTGGAGAGGCGTGACGCGAAAAGAGACCGGGAACGTTTTACTCAGCCGGCCCGATCCCGAACGGCAAATTATGTTCCAACTGTCTTTACATCACCATAGGTATGAAACGTACCGGGTCTCCAGTAGCGATGCTATGCCCGGCTTCAACCTCCACCAAGCCCTCCGCCCACGCCATCGAAGTGAGCGCGCCCGAGCTCTGGTTCGGGTAGAGCACGGCTCGGCCCTGCTCCACCCGTGCACGCAGGTATTCCTGGCGGTCTCCAGCCTTCTTGCGCTCGAAACCGGCAGGCAGGTTGAAGTTGAGCGGCGGCTGCCAGCGCCCGCCCATGCGGGTGAGCAGGAAGGGCTGCGCGAACAGGCAGAAGACCACGTAGGCCGAGACCGGGTTGCCGGGCAGGCCGATGAAATCGGCAGTGCCGACCCGGCCGTAGGCCAGCGGCTTGCCGGGTTTCATGGCGACCTTCCACAGGTCCAGCCGGCCGAGTTGGCTGACAGCGGCCTTGACGTGGTCCTCCTCGCCGACCGAGACCCCACCGGTGGTCATCACCACGTCGGCTTCACGGGCGGCTTGTTCCAGCGCGGTCGTGGTGGCGGCCAGGGTATCGGTCACCGTGCCCAGGTCGATCACTTCGCAACCCATGGCGGTGAGCAGCGCGATCAGGCTGGCGCGGTTGGAGTTGTAGATACGGCCCGGCGGCAGGGGCTGGCCGGGCTGGACCAGTTCGTCTCCGGTGAAGAACACGGCGACCTTCAATCTGCGATACACGGTCAGCCGGTCGGCGCCGGTCGAAGCAGCGACACCGAGCTGGGCCGGGCCGAGCCGGGTGCCGGCCACCAGCACGGTCTGGCCGGCGCGGATGTCCTCGCCGGCACGGCGGATATGGGCCGCGGGTTTGGCTGCGCGCAGGATACGGACCTGGCCGTCAGCCGCTTCGGTGTCTTCCTGGATGACGATGGCGTCGGCGCCTTCTGGGACCGGCGCGCCGGTGAAGATGCGGGCGGCACTGCCCATGGCCAGTGGTTGCGGCAGGGTGCCGGCGGGGATGCGCTGCGAGACCGGCAGGATTGCCTCGGCCTGAGCCTCGGCCAGTCGCACCGCATAGCCGTCCATGGCGCTGTTGTCGAGCGGTGGCACGTTCACGGCGGAGACTACCGACTCGGCCAGGATGCGGCCGAGCGTATCGGTGGTAGCCAGCGTCTCGGTTTCGGTAACGGGGCGGGCTGCATTCAGCAACTGCGCGCGGGCTTGGTCAACGCTCAACATGGCGGGCGTGCTCCAGGATGAAATGGGTGATGGGGGCGATGGCGTCGAGCGCGAAGCAGGGCAGGTCAGCGATCGCTTCGTCGGCGGCGACGGCAAGGATGCAGGGGTCGTTCGGGTAAAGCCAGGGCTGGCCGGTTTCGACCCGGTGTACTTCCAGCTTGGGCAGGTCGGCGTGGCGGTAGCCTTCGACCAGCACCAGGTCGCACTCCGACAGGCGGGCGAGGTGTGCCTCCAGTGACGGTTCCGGCGCGCCGCGCAGTTCCGCCGCGATCATCCAGCGGTAGGGTGAACTGAGCAGGACTTCATGCGCGCCGGCCTGACGGTGGCGCCAGGAATCCTTGCCGGGCGGGTCGAGGGCCACATCGTGATGGCTCTGCTTGATGACCGAGACCCGCAGCCCGTGCGCGGTCAGTTCGCCGAGCAGTTTCTCGATCAGGGTGGTCTTGCCCGCGCCGCTGTAGCCGGCGATGCCGAATACTTTCATTTTTCCGAGACTTCCTGCGCCCTGTCCCAGTCGTCCGGCGTGTTGACGTTCATGAACGCGGCCGTGTCCTCGGCATCGAGCGGCAGGGGCCGGCTGCCGGCGGCGAAGTGCAAGGCCCGCAGCGAATGGCCGTGGAATATTTTTCCGGCACCATCCCGCGCCGGGAGCAGGGCGGGCAGCGGGTAATCGGCATAGTAGGCCGCGCGGCGGGGCTTGCCGGGTTCGCCGAGCAGGCGGCGGATCAGTTTCGCCGTCAGCATCGGCATGTCCACCGGCACGACCAGCGCCCAGGCATCCGGCGTCAGCGAGGCGAGGTAATGACTGATGGCGACGCCCGGACCCTGGCCCGGTTCCGGGTCGACAAAGGACGGATAGCCCGGCCGCTCGCCGCAGACGACGACCGTCTCCAGCCCGCTGTCTTTCAGCAGATTGATCATGTGGTCGAGCAGGCTGCCTTCGGCCCAGGGTAACAGCGCCTTGTCCTGCCCCATCCGGCTGGAAAGGCCGCCGGCCAGGACCACGCCGATAGTCGGTTCCGGTTTCATGCGCCGATTTTAAACGGGAAGACCGTGCGATTTCCGGGATTCGATTTGCCGCCTTGATGTTGGTCAAGGCATTGGAAAGGGGTGGTGATTAGCCTTGCTATCACTAGGTTGAAAAACCTGAGGGGAAAACAGCATGAATCTATCCGGAATTCTCGTAGTTGCCGACCAAAGCCGGCAAGCCGAAGTCATCGCCTCGCTCGACGCCATGGCAGGCGTGGACGTTCATCATATCGACGCGCCGACCGGCCGCCTGATCGCTGTACAGGAAGCCGAAGACATCAACGCCGAAGTCGAGGGGCTGCGCCGGATCAAGGCGCTGCCACACGTGATCATGGCCGAGATGGTTTACCACTACATAGCTGAGGACGACACCCTCTATTCGGAGTTGCCCCCCGAACTCGCCGCGCAGGAAACCTCCTGCACGGTACCCGCTTATCTGATGGATTGACCGCATTTTTCAGGAGGTTGCGATGGGACTGACACGCCGGGATTTTTTGAAGAACAGCATCGCGGCCAGCGCGGCCGTCACCGTGGGCATGCCGGTGGCCAAACAGGCCGAAGCGGC
>JARLJM010000011.1 GCA_031291185.1 Parasulfuritortus sp.
ATTCTGACCATAAAAAGTCAAGCTGCGCTTGGATGTGGGGGCACTTGCTTTACGCCGTCACGTAGCCTGTCTAAGAACACCAGCCTCTCACATAAGAAGAACGTGGGTACTTGTAGTGGATACTCGCCAAGCTACTATCTGCCGGCAAATCCTAAAACCTCATTCTGTTCGATATTTGCTGATCCCCAAAATAAATACAAAACCAAAAAATGTCTTAACAAAAGCTGCTCTTCATATCAGTTGGTGAGTATGACGTTTGCAGATGTTCTCAAGAAAGGCCCCAGCGACCCTGCCTATTATGTTGTTGGCGCTTATTTGAATATCCAGAAAAACCTGGTAGCCCCTCAGGCATTGACTGGACCACAACTGGTAACCATGTGGAATGATTGTGCAAAATATGGAAAGCATGAGGTTATGGCCAATGTCTACTGGAATATTGGCCAAGTGAATTCCTATTTGTGTAACAGTAACATTACTGCTGATTGATTATTTTTGGAAACATTCAGTTTCAATACGCAATCCGAACCTCGGTATGTCACAGCAGAATGGGAAGGCCTTTGCGTAGTATTCGATAGGTCTTCAGGAAACACTCATGCCTTTGACGAAATTACCAGTGCATTATGGCTACTACCACGCTCGCAACAGTTGCTCGAGCCTGCCCTTGGTACATTGCAGGGTCGCTTTGCAAGCGTGCCTAAAAATACGCTTCAAGTAGCCATCGCCGATAGTCTGACGAAATTACAAGAGTTGGGCATGCTTTAGCCCACCAGCAGGATCACATTTGATAAATTCAGATCATCGCATCAAGGACATTGATCCTGAATCGTTCCGGCAATTGCTTAGCTCAGGCCAGATCGCCATCCATACTGGCCCCCTGCTTGTACGAGTACGAACACAACTTTCCGATGTCGTTCGGATCTTACGGATTCTCTATGCAGAACACCCTGCGACTATTAATCCTGAGTTTTCTGATTTCCATGTTGAAGTCAGACTTCCGCTAAACTTGCGTCGGTTGTTACGACCACAGGTCGATTTTCTCATTGACGGCGACCGTCCTTTCCAACCCTTGCCGCGAGATCAGGCTCCAGCCCTTTTGGAATGGGGCATGAACTGGTGCATTGCCGCAGGGTGCCACCAATGGTTTTCCATACACGCGGCATCGCTTGAACGCGATGGACAGGCAGTAATATTACCGGCTCCACCCGGCTCAGGAAAAAGCACACTCTGCGCCGCCTTGGCCTTACGTGGCTGGCGCCTGCTTTCAGATGAACTCACACTGCTTGATCATGACAGCCTGGCTGCCCATGCCTTGGCGCGCCCAATCAATCTCAAAAATGCATCAATCGATCTGATCAAGAAATTCGGCCCTGGAACCCATTGGAGCCCCACTGTCTACGATACCGATAAAGGCCTGGTGACCCATATGATGCCTCCAGAGGAAAGCGTCTCACGAATGCTGGATACTGCACTGCCCCGCTGGATCGTATTTCCGAAATACGTACCTGGAGCTGTGTCAGAACTGCTTCCGAAGTCCAAAGCCGAAACGTTTATTGAAATCGCCCAGAATGCATTCAATTACAGTACGTTGGGTGAAACCGGGTTTGATGTCGTCCGTAGGCTGATCGATCGCTGTGAGTGTTATAGCTTTACCTACAGCAGACTGGAGGATGCCGTGATGGCGTTTGAAAACCTGGCACATGGACCAGGCCCTACTGCTCTCCCAGAATGAACTCCCCGCACGACTTGCTCATCCAGGCTTTGTTGCATCCCGAGAATACTCGGGCCTTTTCATTGGCCCAATGGGATGATTTGTTACGCCTTGCGCGATCAGCGAATCTGCTTTCTAAGTTATCCGAGACACTAGAGGCTACTGACAACCTGGAATCGGTTCCGGAACGACCGGGTACTCATCTGCTCTCGGCAAAAATCCTGTCGGATCATCAGCAACAGGCAATTCAATGGGAATTGGCCCATATCGCGTCTGCATTAACCCCCCTTGGAATACCGCTTCTCCTGCTCAAGGGGGCAGCCTATGTGCACGCCGGCTTGCCTGCAGCACGGGGCCGACTTTTCGGCGACGTCGATCTTTTGGTTCCACGCGCGGAACTGCCCAGGGTCGAGGCCACGCTCATGTTGCAAGGGTGGTTGACAGATGAGGCGGATGCTTACAATCAACGTTATTACCGTGAGTGGATGCACGAAATTCCTCCAATGGTCAATCAACGGCGGGGCACGGTCATCGATATCCACCATACGATCCTGCCCTTGACCGCGAAACCAAATCTGCAGCCTGAGCGGCTTTTTGAAAACGCGCGGGTGACGAGCAAGGAAAGTCCTTACCAAGTGCTATCGCCCTGCGACATGGTGATACACAGTGCCACTCATCTCTTTTACGAGAGCGAGTTAAATAACGGACTACGCGATCTGTTCGACCTTGATTCACTGCTAAGACACTTTGCTAGCAGTGAATCCAATTTCTGGGACATGTTGACGGAGCGTGCTGAAGCACTCGACCTAGTGGACCCGGTCAGCCATGCCTTCAGATACTGCGCTCAGATATTGGAAACACCGATCCCATCTGATGCCTTGAACAAGATAAGTCTGAAAACGACCACCCCAAGATTTAAAACCTGGTTTCTCGATGCAGCCTACAAGCGCGCGCTGCGTCCGGATCACACCTTGGCCTCGGACTTCTGGACGCCTTCGGCTCGGTTCATGCTCTATCTACGTGGCCATGCCCTTCGCATGCCAATCCCCATGCTTGTCCGGCACCTGTCACGCAAAGCTGTCATGCGTCTAGTAAAAAGCGATAGCCACAGCTTTGAATAATCATATGGTTATCGTCCGTTATTAAGCCTACTTAATAGGCCGTGAAAGCCATCACTGACCAGCCACCATAATATGCGCGGGTCATCTCCAAGTTTGCTTAATGCATAAGGGCGCCAAGCAACACCAAAGGGAATGTATACCCTGACCGGCACACCGAATTCCTTGGCGATCGGAAGCAGATTTCGTTTCGGCAGACCATTCAGCAGTTCCAGTTCGCATTTCGTACCGGCATCCAGGAGTCTTGAAAGACTTTCTCTCGCAAGTTGGGGGTCATGCGTGGCGACAGCCACCTCCCTGGCCTGGCCAGCAAGACTATCAACCACTTCAAGAAATCCCTGACGTCGATCTCTTCCAGGATCGGTTGGGTCACCCCACTCCCCTTTCACAACGCGGACACGAATACCTAGTTGGCAAGTCAATCGGGCATCCTCGACACTGCGTCTCCATCGTCCAGGTAGTGTCAATCCAACACGTGCCCCTAGCGCTACAGTCTGCCGGACACACTCCAACGTGGCATCAGCAGTATGAAACTCGTGGGAATCAAAGTGAGCAAGAATGCCTTCACCCCGTGCCTTCAGGACAATCGATGCAATCAAGTTGTTGTCGTATAAACAGGCTGGAGCCTTGATGGAGACGTAGCCAACCGGCTCCAGTCCGGCAATAGTGTCGACGATGCTCCGTGTGATTTCAGCAACGGCCAATGGCGAATCATCTTGATGATGAAAATAGCCAATGGTGGCGGCCACTCCCTCCAGCCCAAGCCTGGTTGCAACCTTCATCGCATCCTCAAGCCTGTCTCCTGGAACATAGGCTCGCCCAGCGATACTCAATACCCATTTAAGTGGAGGAGTCAGGAGGCTTCTCAGCATTAAGCCAGAACTCGTCGAAATCCACTAAGAATGGAACGCCCCCCCCATCGGACAAGATGTTTTCCCGTCGCAATACTGAATGGGATTGCCCGTAGTTGCACATAGCTGCGCGTTTGTTTTGTCCAATAGGCTGTCCAAGGGCTCATGACTCCCATGAACTCATAAGACTGCAAAACCTCTTGGGCAGCATAGCGGAGTGTGTAGAGCATCAACAGTTGCCCAGGTGAACATCTGGAAAAATGTTGGTCATAACTGATTTTGAACAACCAAAAACGCTGTTGCCACTCAACCGCGACCTGGATCGCAACGGCCTGTCCTGAAATGCGCATGATGGCAATCCGCAATATCCCTGCAAGCATGGCGCCTTGAGTAAAGTGGTGAAAAAAATTACCTTGCCACGTATTCGCCGTCAGTGACGAACCTTCCTGCTCCTTCCAACTAGCGGCTTCGACAGCATGAACTTCATTCATAAGTGACGCCAACTCGGTGATTGAGTTTGGCGCATGCAATTCATAGGTAAGCATTCCAAATTCACCTGCCTTCCTTTCCGCTCTTCGGAAATCCGAGCGTCGGATTGCATTGAATGTGGCGTCGATATTGCCATCGCATTCATTCAGGTTGATGAACGGAGTAGGCATCGCAGGCCGTTCCAGAATTATGCCCTTGCCAGCATAGGCGCGACGCAGGGCAAGTCGTGTCGGAGAATTGACGGGCACCCGCTCAAGATAAACAGGCTGGGGTTGGGCCGCCAACAAGGATGCAAGTTCCGCAAGAGCATCTGAATCGCTCCAAATCAAATCGCCTGGCTCATACAGGGCTGGTAGTTCTCTTAACCAATCCCCGACTTCAAGCAACGGAGCCACCGCAACCAAACTATCCGCCCCCCTGATTCCGAAACATCGCAATCCTGACAATTGCGAAACTGCGGCTCGGGCATACATCCAGGAATAAGTCTGGCTAGGAATGGCGAACTCGCTCATGCGTGGCTCCGGCCATTCAGCA
>JARLJM010000012.1 GCA_031291185.1 Parasulfuritortus sp.
CCGCAGCAGTTTGACCAGTTCGGAGGCGGGCATGGGCCGATGATAGAGATAGCCCTGCATGATGTTGCAACCGTGGGCGAGCAGGAAATCGACCTGATCCGGGCGTTCGACGCCTTCTGCAACCACATCCAGTTCCAGGCTGCGGGCTACCGAAATGATGATCTGAACGATCGGCGTGCGCTGGCTCTGGCTGGTAATCGCGTTGACGAATGCCCTGTCGATCTTCAGGGTGTTCAACGGGAAACGGTGCAGGTAGGACAGCGATGAGTAGCCCATGCCGAAATCGTCGATGGCGACCCGCAGGCCGGCATTGGCCAGAAACCCCAGTTTCCTGATCGCGGCATCGAAGTTGCGGATGGCCAGGCCCTCGGTGACTTCCAGTTCCAGGTGTTCCGCCTGGGCGCCATGACGCTCCACGCTGGTCAGCACCCGGTCGATGAAGTCGTCCTGTTCCAGGTAGGTGGGCGAGATGTTGACCGACAGGCGAACGGGATCAAGGCCGGCATCCAGCCAGCTTTCCAGGTCGGTCAGAGTCGATTCCAGTACCCAGTCCGACAAGCCGCTGAGCAGGCCGATTTCCTCGGCCAGGGGAATGATCTCCCCGGCGGGGAGCAGTCCCCTTTCGGGATGTTGCCAGCGCATCAGTGCTTCCACCCCGACAATTCGGCCGCTGCGCCCGTCCACCTGGGGCTGATAGTGCATGACCAGTTCGCCTTCGCGCACGGCCTGGCGGAGTTCCCGTTCCAGTGAGACCTTCAGGTGGGAGGCGTTGTGCATCGAAGGTTCGTACAAGGCCTGCCCGTTTTTGCCGCCGGCCTTGGCGTGGTTCATGGCGATCTCCGCATTGCGGATCAGGGAATCCGCTGTATTGCCATGTTCCGGGTAAAGCGAAATGCCTATGCTGACCGACAGGTAGATCTCATGCTCGCCTGCCTGGCAGGGCTCGCCCATGGTCTTCTGTATGCAGGTTGCTATTTTCTCCACATCCGCCGAACTGCTTGGGTCGGCAAGCAGGACAGTGAACTCGTCGCCGGCCAGACGGGCCAGCACGTCGCCGCTGTTCAGGCAGGACTGGATGCGCAGGGCGGCGATGCGCAACACCTCATCCCCGGCCAGCAGGCCGAGGTTGTCGTTGATCCACTTGAAGCGATCCAGGTCGACAATCGTCACCGCCACGGTCTGGTTGCTGCGCCTGGACTGGATCATCGCAAGTTCGAGCCGTTCCTTGAACAGGGATCGATTGGGCAACTGGGTCAGGATGTCATGGGACGCATGGTAGGCCAGCAAGTCCTCGGCCCGTCTCCGTTCGCTGATGTCGCGGGCGATGCCGTAGGTGCCGAGATAATGTTGTTGGGTCTGCTCGTCGCTCTGGCTGTAGATGCCGACTGCATTGAATGCCAGGCTGACGTCGAAAGGATGGCCTTCCTCCTTGAACTGACTGCGCAAACGTAATTCCACGTTGCGGCTGGCGCGTCCGCTCTGGCGGCGTTCCTGGAAAACATGATCGGCAATGGCGCTTTCCTGCGGGATAAGGAGAACGGAATAGTGCTGGCCGAGCAGGTCTGCGGCGCTATAACCGAGCAGGGTTTCGAAACGCCGGTTGACGAAGGTGAAATGCCCCTGGATATCCAGGGTATAGATGAGATCCGGAGACTCGTCGACCAGGTAGCGATAAAGCTGCTCCGATTGTTCGAGACGCTCGCGGATGCGCTCATTCTCGCGCCGGGATTGCAAATGGCCGAGGGCGTTGTGGACAGTGTGCAGGAGCTCGTCCGGCTTGTAGGGCTTGCGCACGAAGGCATAGGCGCCTTCTTTGAGGGCGCGAATGGCAGCGTCGATATCGGAATCCCCGCTGACCACGATGGTGCAGACTTCCCGGCCCAGGGCAGCCGCATGCTGAAGTACTTCGAAGCCGTATATATCGGGCAGGTGCAAGTCCAGGAGGAGAAGATCGAAGTCATGCTGCCCAAGATGATTCATCGCCTCGCGGCCACTGGTGGCCGTTTCGATCTCATAGCCACGTCCATCCAGCAGGCGCTGCAGGCTGTACAGCAGCAGCGGTTCGTCATCCACCAGCAGCAGGCGCGGGGCGTTATCTTTGTCTTCCGGGCGGGTCTCCGTGCCCAGAAACAGATCGATCAGGCTGTTTTTGAAAACATCGGGGAGGGTGCTCATGCCGGTCGTTCCGTGCGGTCGGCCAAGGGTAGCGATATCTCGAAGACAGTGCCTGTTTCACTGCTGTTGCACGTTATGCGTCCCTGCAACCTGGCCACCAGTTCGCCGACGATGGCCAGCCCCAATCCGGCATGCTCGCCGCCCTTGTGGGTCGCCACCGGCTGGAAGAGACGCTCGCGTATCTCGGCTGGAATCCCGGGGCCATCGTCAAAGACGCGCATGAGGACATAACCCTGCCCGGCCTGGAACACGGGCCCGGCACTTTCGATGCCGATCCGTCCATGGCCGCCCAGTACCTCGACGGCATTCTTCACCAGGTTGAGAAGAATCTGCTTGAGGATGTCGGGATTCACCTGCACGGCGGGCAGGTTTTCGGCAAGGGCCCAGTCGATCTGAATGCCCGTAGGAATGAAGCCCGTGTCACGACAGAAGGCGATCAGCTCCCTGATCGTGGTGTTGAGCTCGATTTTCCTGCCGGTCGGTTTTTCAGACATGGCGACAGGCACAGTCAGGCCGCTCAATATGCGACTGACACGGTCGATCTCGCCGTTGAGAAGCGCGATGTCTGCGGCGGCTTCCTGTCCCTCGAAGCGCTCGCCGAGGATCTGGAGATAGTTCTTGATGATGCTCAGTGGATTGTTCGCCTCATGGACAATCCGCCTCAGCTGATCCCGCGGGATGCCGGCTTCGTCTTCCGCCTCCTTCTCGCTGATATCCAGAGCCGCGGCCGCCTCCTTGGCAAAACTTTCCAGAAGCAGTGGCCAGGTCTGCAATGTTTGCGCCCTATCCTTATCCAGACCGAAGGCTAGCACCTCGGCAGGCTTGCCCGTAGTCAAGGGAAGGCAGAGAACCCCTTCGCTGCCGAGTGCCCTGCACAGCTGGTCGTCCAGGATCAGGGCCGGATGATCGACATCCCATGTGGTGGCCAGGCGACCACTGGCAGATGCCCTGCCGACGCAGCCCCCGTCAGATCCCACGGGTACAACCAGTTCTTCCAGACGGGAGAGGTGCGACCAGGCCACCCGACCGCGCAGGCTGTCTTCCTTCGGTTCGAACAGAAGTCCATAACCGAAGCCATACAGGCTCTGCGCCGCAGTCATGATCGCTTGCAGTCGCGGCAGGATTTCTCTATCCGGGGTGATCGGAACCGCCTGTTGCACACCGGAAAGGGCCAGGGGGCGGAGCGTCTCGGCCAGCTCGGCCCTGGCTGTCGGATCGGCATTTTTCCGCGCCAGGTCGATGCCAAGGAAACGGGCCGCCTTGTCCACTTCCTCGCTGATGCCATCCTGTACCCGGAGTCGGGCCTCCGCATCCAGCCCAAGCAGCGCGGTGTCCGTTTTGGGATCGCGGCTCAACGCATGGGCCAGCCAGGTAATGCGAACCAGGGGGTGCGCCGAAATGACCCGCTCGACGGGTTCGTGGTGATAGAGCAGGGCATCGGCCAGATAGGAGTCCAGCTGCCAGCGTCCGGCCAGCCAGGCCCCGGCCTCGGCGTGTGTCAGCCCCAGGGACAATGACTCCCAGTTGGCCAGCCAGCTGTCGTCATAGTTTTCGGAAAAGACATTGAAATACCGTTCCGGCAACGTAGAGACCAGGGCGAGTTGCCCGACATCATGGAGCAGGCCGGCCAGATAGGCCTCCTCGCGGCGGGCATAGCCGGTCGCCTTTGCCAGGCGGCCAGCCAGAATCGCTGCGCTAAGGGAATGTTTCCAGAACGGGCCGAGATCGACAGTCCGTCCTGCGACGAAGGAGTCGAACACCTGGTGTATGGACTCCGCCACCAGGGCCGTCTTCGTGTTGTCCAGTCCGATCAGGATCAGGCACTGGAGCAGGTCCTTGGGGGACTGGTTCTGATACCGGCTGGCGCTGCTGGCCAGGGTCAAGACCTTTGATGCCATGGCCGGATCCTGGGCGATCAGTCGGCCAATGTCGTCCAGGCCTGCATCCTCGCGCCGGCTCAGTTCCAGAAATCGCAGCAGCACCTGGGGAAGGGCGGGCAGCCTGGCCGTCAGCAAGCGCTGGTGCAGATTATTCTCGGTTTTGACCATGTATCTCCTGCATCCCCTTGGCGGCCCTGCGCGTCAGTGAAGCCGACCCTCAATGGTGACTCGGTTGCGGCCTGCATCCTTCGATTGATAGAGCGCCCGGTCGGCCCTCTGGAACAGACTGTCCTGGGTGTCTCCGGGCTGCCGTGTGGCGACTCCCAGCGAAACGGTAAAGGGCGCCAGTGTGAAATTGTCATGACGGCGCACCAGGCGCAGGGCCGCGATACGCTCACGTATGGTCTCGGCCACCCGGGTGGCGCCATCCAGGGAGGTCTCGGGCAAGAGCACGACAAACTCCTCGCCGCCAAAACGCACTGCAAAATCGTCTCCGCGGATGCATTTCAGGATGGTCTGCGCAACATTCCGGATCACCACATCGCCCAAGGGGTGGCCGTAGGTGTCGTTGATGTTCTTGAAATGGTCGATGTCCACCATGATCACAGACAAGGGGGTGCCCGCCTCCGACTCCATCAGTTCTTCCAGATGAGTCTCCATGGCCCTGCGGTTGTAGAGTCCGGTGAGCGGATCGGTCGTTGCCTCGCGCCGATACTGTTCCAGTTCGCCCTTCAGGCTTTCAGTCTCCGCGAGGGTCGTTTCCAGGCGCTGCTGGAGGTGAATGTTTCTGTCCCTGGCCGCACGGGTGGCCGAGAGGATGTCCGTGACG
>JARLJM010000113.1 GCA_031291185.1 Parasulfuritortus sp.
CCACAAGGCGAAATTGCCCTTGGCCACCCGCATGAGAGGCGGATTGGTATTGGTCTGTGAATATTGGTTTCCGCTTGAACCGGAAAAATCACCAAGAGTGGTATTGCAAAAAGTCATGCCCGTTTGAGTCCAGTCATAGACACTCCAACTGGTATAGCTCCCTGTAGCACCGGTGGACTTCGATTCAACCACCACGTTGATCTTGCCTGTACCGCATGAATCCGCACTGGATACCAGACTGTTGTACATGCTGATACCGGAGCCATTCACGCAACTGACCGCGCCCACCAGGTAATTTCCACTACTTCCTTGAAGTACCACCTGATCGCCATAGGCAAAGGAGGTCGTGGGTGACACGGTCAACGTCACTGTTGCAGGCAGGCTTAAAGTAGCAAGGTTGATGGATGATGATGAAGTGCCGGTTACCGCTGTCGGCGAAGTGGAGACCGTAAACGGGGTCAATTGGCTGATATCACTACCGTTGTAGTACTTGGCCCAGGAGTGCGCATCTGTCGGCAGATAGGAGCGCTGAAGCACGGTAGTACCGGAGGCCCCGGTGCCGTCGGTCGATCGTTTACCGCCGTACAGCAATTTCCGTACCTCATCAATCCGGGTCATGGTGACCCAGTTCAGGAAGTTGCCGCTCCAGTTGCCGCTACAGTATTTGGTCGAGGTGACGGTACTGGGGACAAAAACTCCGGACGTGTAGTTGTAGCACTTATAGGAATCGAAATAGCCGTAGTAGTCGATGCTGTTCTTATAGGTGGTATCCAGTTGGCCATCACCGTCCAGATCGGAATAGTCGTTGTAAGCCTTTTTGTAGAGTTGCTGGTCTTTGGAAATATCCAACAACACCAGCGGCGTCACGCTGGATGTTGAGATCAGCGGCTGGTCTGGTATTGACAGAACAGCGGCTCCGCTCGCGGAAGACATAATCAGCAAGAACGCGGCTTGCGAAAGCCAACCGAGAAAATGATGAATGCGTTTCATAGCAGAACCTCCGCCTTATGATGGCTGAAATACCTCTTGGAGCCACACCACGGTATTGGGGTTGACTCCTTGGGCCCGCACCGTGATGCGGTAGTAATAAACAGTTTTCGCGTTAACACTCTTCTTGAAGCTTTCCAAAATGTAGCGTGGTTGCGCAGACAAATTCGGAATGGCGACTGCTCCTGTGTACGTCCCGTATCCCACACTTGGCGCGGCTGTCATGTCAATTTGATTGGTAGTTGCGGCAACTGTCGTCAACGCATAGTTGGTGCCATTAGGCGCTTGACTGGCATAACCCTTGACACCACCAGAACACAGCCCGTCATCACTGGTATCGGAGGTGGTGGAGCCCCCGCAGTCTGGCGTGAAATTTGAAGTCGTGGGGTCAACGCTTCTATTGTATGTGGCGTTGGAATTCAATACGTCCCGCTCTGCGTCACGCAAGGCCAATCCTGCTGCCTGAGACGCAATGCTGCGATCACGCATGTTTCTAGACATGCGTTCTTCCAGACTCGACATCTGGGCCGCCGTCGTCCCCAGCAGGGTCAGTATGACCAGAAACAGAAGGGCAACAACCAGCACAGCTCCTTGCTGGGATTGATAGGTGATAAGGACGCTGTTCCTGGCGTTCATGGCAGATTGGTGACCCGGTTACGCAAGTTGTAGGTAGCGAGGAAAACCCTGTGTAAACGGCGATCTGTCGTGGTCGTGGTCGCTCCCGAGCCGGACAATGCCCCCGCACAATTCAGGAAAGTCTGGTTGCCAGTGACTGCTCCGGCCTCCGATGAACGCAGTTGCAGGCAAACCCGGGCACTAACCACCTGGTTCCAGTTTGCAGGCGTGGCGGTATATTGGTCCGCCGACTGATCACCCGTCGTATCCAGGCCATAAAGCACCTGGAAATCCTCCACATCGGAAATGAGTGCCGTACCATTCGCGACTGCCCCAGGGGCGGCTGCAATCTGCTCGTCGCAGCGAAGTGCATTATTGACGGTATCCAGGTTGAAACTTTCCTGAATGATGACATTGCCGCCAGCAGCAGTGATCATTGCGGGAGTAACCACTGTCCCAAGGCAACCACGATCGTTGACAGCACCATCGCGCTGCAGGGTAATAACGTCAGGCGCCCCAAGCGCCCCATTGGTCCCTGTGACAGGCGTACCCGCAAACGAGGCCTTAAAGCTGGATTCCGCGCTGGAAAGATCTGCAAAACCCGCCTCTCGAATACTATGTCCAATAATCTCCAAGGCGAATCTGCCTGAATCCAGCATCCTTGCACTCAACTCCTGCGCTCTATTGCCTTGTCTGTTGCCCGAGTAGATATACAAAACGGCAGCCAGGACGACAAGACCGATAGTCACGCTGATCATCAACTCAATCAAGGAAAAACCCCGTTGCCTACAGGCGGGATCTATTTTGCAAGAACGGGGCATTGTCGTGTTCATGGCCGAATGCTTTCTGTAATGCTGTGAGTCGCCCCGGTTGTTGTGCCGTCCCGCTCTTTCCAATTCACGGTGATATTGAATACCGTGCCTTCAGTTACAGGCTGAGTTGCTGATGGACATGTCGCTGTCGCTGGGCATGTTACTGTGCCCGTTCCTCCTGGCAGGAAAATCCCGTTGTTCTTGTTCCACTGAAAATGATCCGTGGCAGCAACATTAGGAATGGTGCACCCCGCACTTATACAGGAGGGATCGGTGGGAGTAGTTGCATCAATCGCGTTGTAGTCTCCCTCCTTTACCCCAGCAAGATTCGCCCTCATACGGTCGGCCATGTCGTACACCTGTTGGATGGC
>JARLJM010000114.1 GCA_031291185.1 Parasulfuritortus sp.
GGCCTGATGCGGGCAATCCTCTCCGTTTTCGTGGCAAGGGCGGTCGGAGTGGTGGGATATCTCGTAGCAACGGCGGTTCAGCACATCTTTCAGCACTGCGCCATACGAGCGGCAATAACGCTGATTCGCCGCAACGATACGGTATTCGCTATCGATGACGACGAAGGGTTGATCGTTGGCCTCAATCAGGTCCTGTAGTTCGACGGTTGGCATGCTGCTTCCTCTGTTGTCATGACAGATAATAGCAGTGTCATGACTTTGGCGTCATGAATGTCATGCTTAGATATGGTTATTGATGTTTAACATCATGATTAATATGAATATATTGTTCTGGCATGGAGCTTGCGATAGTCGATTGTCCAAACCACCAACAGCATGGAGACAAAAGATGACCGAAAAGCAGAACTGGAAATTGCAGCCAGGAATCGAGATGAGCGGTGCGGTAGCCGAGGATGTTGCCAAGGTGTCCTGTGCACTGAAGAGTCTGTCCGCCTTCACGACCTTCATCATCGAGCGGGAAGATTGCCCTGAGGATCTGAAGAAAATTGTCGAAGAAGGCCTTGAGGCGATGTCCCGCATTTATGTCTGGTAATCGGCAAACGTATAACCAATAAGGAGCAAATAAAGATGGCACATATCGTTATTCTCGGCGCTGGTGTTGGCGGCATGACCATGGCCTACGAGATGAAGGAAGAGGCCCGTCCCCAGGACACGGTCACGGTCATTTCCAACCACAGTTTTTTCCAGTTCACCCCTTCCAATCCCTGGGTCGCCGTAAACTGGCGCAGCCGCGACGACATCACTATTCCGTGCGCGCCCTATCTTGAAAAAAAGGGCATCAATTTCATTCAGGTCGCGGCCAAGCGGGTTCATCCGGACAAGAATCAGGTAGAACTGGATAACGGCCAGATCGTTGACTACGACTATCTGATCATCGCTACCGGCCCGAAGTTGGCCTTCGACGAAGTGGAGGGCCTTGGACCCAATGGCCACACTCAATCTGTTTGTCACGTCGATCATGCGGTGGAAGCCGGCAAGAACTGGGAAAAGTTCGTCAAGGATCCGGGTCCCATCGTGGTCGGTGCCGTACAGGGTGCGTCCTGCTACGGTCCCGCCTACGAGTTCGCATTCATCATGGATACCGATTTGCGCCGGCGCAAGATTCGCGACAAGGTGCCCATGACCTATGTCACGGCCGAGCCTTATCCGGGCCATCTGGGTCTGGGTGGCGTGGGCGACTCGCAGGGCATGCTGGAATCGGCGATGCGACAACGCCATATCAAGTGGATCTGCAATGCCAAGGTGACCAAGGTCGAGGCTGGCAAGATGTTCGTGGCCGAGCACAATTTCAAGGGCGAGGTGATCAAGGAGCATGAACTGCCGTTCAAGTATTCGATGATGCTGCCGGCCTTCAAGGGCATCGACGCGGTGTTCGGCATCGAAGGCCTGACCAACCCGCGTGGCTTCATCACCGCCGATAACTATCAGCGCAATGCCAAGTTCCCGAACATCTTCTCGGTTGGCGTCTGCGTGGCGATTCCGCCGGTCGAGACGACTCCGGTCCCGACCGGTACGCCCAAGACCGGTTACATGATCGAGTCCATGGTGACGGCGACGGCTCACAACATCCGGGCGCTTTTGGATGGCAAGGACCCGTATCACAAGGCGACCTGGAATGCGATCTGCCTGGCCGATTTTGGCGACACCGGCGCGGCCTTCGTCGCCTTGCCCCAGATTCCGCCGCGCAATGTGAGCTGGTTCAAGGAAGGCAAGTGGGTGCACCTGGCCAAGGTGGCGTTCGAGAAGTATTTCATCCGCAAGATGAAGAAGGGCAACACCGAACCCATCTACGAAAAATACGTGCTGGGCGTGCTGGGCATCAAGAAGTTGAAGTAGTACCCTGCACCGGACTGGGCATGCAGCTCAGTCCGGGCTGCTGCTCCTGTTTTCCGTTCCCAAGGTAGGGAACAGGAGTTGATGCAGCAACCAGGCTGCGAAGTAGACCGCAAAGAATGAGAACACCACATCGCTGAAAAAATGGCCGCCCTGCGCCATGCGCATCAGGCCGATCGCCGAACCTGCTCCGATGGCGGCAAGAAACCAGCGTCGCGGACGCCGGGACAGAAATGCCAGTGCCAGCAGGCTGAACCCTACCGAAGAATCGCCGCACACGAATGAACAGTTCGTGTCGCATTGGTTGCTGGGAATCCAGGCTGGAGTGAAGCGGGCAGGGCCGCCGAAGTTCTCGACTTGTACCGGCCGGGCACGACCCCAGTGATCCTTGAACACTACATTGACCAGCAGCCCTGGCCCCACTATCAGAACGAGCAGGATATAGGCCGCCTGTTTGCGCCAGAGGCCGGTAGCCATCTTGCCCTTCATGATCCGGTTTGCCAGCCAGATCAATAATGCGACTCCGAAGGCTACCCAGCCTAGATGTTCATGAACGAAATCGGTCAGCGGATTTCCGTCCAGAATGAAGCTTCGAGCCGGGGTGTACAGCCAGCCGCTGGTCAGCAGGTCCAGGCCGGGAAACGCCAGAAACAGGGCCGCGCAGCAAACTCCCGCAACCGCCATGATGCCGGGAGATGGCAACTGTCCAGGTGGTTTCATGGCTGCTTATAGTCGTGAACCAGCCAGACCCGATATTCCGGCGCAAAGTGGGGGTAGAGCTGAAAGCGGATGACGGGTTGCGAGGTGACCTGCGCGAACCTCTGTTTCACCATGTCGTCGGTCAGATTCTGACTCACCAACAGAAAATCTCCCTTGGGGTGATCGCGGACATCAACGGTCAGGGCATAGTGGTTGTTGACCAGTCCGCTGAGGTTCAAATACAGCCCACCGTTGCTGTAGGGTCGACCGTAATAGCGGATCAGTGCGTAGAGCATCCGGTCATCGGTCAGGAAATGGGTGCCAGGACGTGCCTTGAGTTGCTTGCCGACCTCGATGCCCAGTGCGCGGAAGCCGGTCACCCGGCCATAGGGGTCGGTCTTGCGGGTCAACTGGATATTCAACACCCGGGCGATGTCGTGGAAGTTGTAAACCACGACACCGAGGGCCAGATTGACAACCAGTGCGCCGACCAGCCAGCCGCGCCGTCCCTGCATCAGCAGGGCCACGGCGACCAGTGCTGCACCAGAGGCGTACGCGAAGGCGGCCCAGTTCGCGAAGGCCCGCGACATCAGGCTGAGTAGCAGAAACGCGGCTACCGGTGCGAGTGTGAAGGCGGCCAGTAGGCGTAGGCGGTTATCGTCAAACCAGTCCCGAGGCCGCAGGGCCAGCGCCAGCAGCCAGCCGGCAGTGATCGGGCCGAAGACCAGAAACTGGCCCACGAAGAACTCCAGCAGCGCTTCCGGGTGGAACAGGCTGCGGTTCAGTTCGGATATCTCCGCCGTGTGATGAAAACTGACGAACTGGTGTCCCGCATTCCAGAGGATGTTAGGTACCAAGATCAGGAAGGCCAGTGCGGCTGCCAGATAGGGTTTGGGGTCTTTCAGCAGAGGCCAGCGATCGCGACTCGCCAGCACATAGACGACGAAACCAAGGCCGTAGAACGCCATGCTGTATTTGGCCAGCATGCCGAAGCCCACCGCAACCCCGAGCAGCAGCCAGTCGCGCCAGCGGCCGGTCTCCAGTGCGGCGATGGTGAAATACAAAGCCAAGGCCCAGCACAGCAGGAGCGGGGCGTCCGTGGTAATCAGCCAGGAGCCCAGGCTGGTCATGGGCAGGGTGGCAAACAGCACCCCCGCCCAGAATGCTGCAGCATCGGGCTCGGGGTCGCTCTGGAACATGCGCTGCATCGCCTGGCTGATCCGGCTGGAGGAGGCCTCTTTCGTATGGGTGCCGGGTTCTGTCCGTAACTGTCGGCGCACCGTCAGAAAGATCACCCAGGAAGTCAGCGGATACAGCACCAGCGAAGCGGAACGTACGCCGATCTCGCTGTCGCCGAACAGGTGGGTGCCCAGATAAATCAGCCACGCCACCAGCGGCGGCTTGGAGTAATAGCCCCAGTCCGGGTGGAGCGACCAGGTCCAGTACTGTGCCTCGTCGCCATAGAGTTCCATGCCGGTATGCTGGGCGGCCAGCAGACGCCAGAGCGTCAGTCCGACCAGCCAGGCCAGTAGCCAGTATGCATAGCGGGAGGGTTTGCGAGTGTCCATTCTTAGCACGAATCGGGAGTATGTTTGGCGAAGGGCCAGCCAGGTAACAGATGATAGACCAGCACACCCAGACTAAGTGCCTGCTCGAAAGGGCGCGCCAATGGATAGCCGCTGTCATAGTGCACAAATAGGTATACGGCACAGGCAATCAGGAAGAAGCGGATGGTTTCACGCACCGCGGCATGGCCGGGATTGGCGTAACGGCGTGCAAGATAAAGGCCGATCAGCGCTGACACCCAGCCACACAATATGCCGCCGGCGATATCCAGGGGCCAGTGGGCGCCGACCGCAATGCGCGCCATGCCAACCAGCAGCGCCAGTAGCAGCACGCCGAGGGCTGCGCTGCGCGAGTTCAGTCCGGCGGCCAGCACTGAAGCCAGGACAAAGGCGGTCGTCGTGTGTCCGGATGGAAAGGAGCCGGCGGTCAGATGAGGGCCGATGACATGCACCGCGTTGCCCAGCACCGCAAAGGGCCTGGCCATGTCGAGAGCGTCTTTCAGGCCGTGGGATATGAGCGTGGCCGGCAGGCTAGCCAGCAGCGCCGCAACCACCAGGTCGGGTCGACGGCGCACCAAGGGGAGAGCCAGGCACAGCGCTACCAGGGTGTCGCCCAGGACCGTCGCATCGGACCAGAACCAGTCCGGCAACAGCGCCGCAAGGCCGTTGAGCATCAGAAACAACGCATGATTGTTGACCGTATTGGCCAGCGGCCAGAGGAGCGGCAGGGCCACGATGGGCGGTAGCCAGAAATAGGGATGACGGGCGAAAGAGGGCAGGTAGGGGCGGTGCATGTTCAGGGCATCCGAGCGAGGATATAGCCTCGTTCCCGGTAAACGATGGTGGCTCCTGGCAGATGGGCAAGGTCGCTTTGCCGGGTCAGGACCAGATCGCCTGAACGTGGTGGGCGCTTCTCTACCTGTCGGTTGGCATAGGTCTGGAAGCTGGGGGTGTCCGTACCCAAAAGCACCAGTGGGCCGGGCAGGGACTGGGCCAGAAGTCCGGCATTGCGGACCGGGGCCTGCTGGATCTGCCCGACGATGGGAATCAGGAAGATCGCCATGGCGATGCCGGCCAGCAGCCCGGATATACGCAGTGAAGCCGCCAGGCCGATATGCCGTGTACCGAGCAGAACCAGGCTGATCAGAAGCGCGCCCCCGCACCAGAGCCAGTAAGCCATGCCGAACGCACTTGGCAGGGCGGTCAGCAGGAGTTGATCGTCGCCCTTCAGGCTGGATACCGCATGTGCGGCCAAGTCCGGCAGGGCCAGCAGCAGCACAAACAGGAGGGGCGCGGGAGCCAGGACCAGCCAGCGTCGGACGGGCATGTCCACCATGGCAGCCAGGACAATCACCAGGCCGCCATAACCGTAATAGACGTAGTGCGGCAGCTTGGTGCCGGAGAAGGAAAACAGGGTGAAGGCGAGCAAAAACCAGAGCAGGCCGTAACGCAGCAATTCATTCCGCCAGACCGATTTCAGGCGGCCAACCGCGGCCAGCAGGAGCCCGGTGTGCGGCAACAGGGATAACAGGACCACCGGCACGTAATAGAAATAGTTACCGCCATGTCCTTCCATCGGAGTATCGAAGCGCCCCAGGTTGTGCTTGAGAAAGAAGCTGGTCAGGAAGCCAGGGCCTTCACGCAGCGTCAGGATGACGAACCAGGGCGCAGCAACCGCGAGGAATAATGTCAGCGGGCCTGGAGAAAAGGCGAAGCGCAGGAATGTCCGCCAGTTGCCTTGGCTCAGGCACCAGAGAAACACGGCACCTGCAGGAATGACGATGGCCACCGGGCCTTTGGTCAGAAAGCCGAGAGCCATAGCCAGCCACGCGGCATAAAGCCAGCCTTGTCGCCGCTCTCTCAGCCACAGCCAGGCGGCATAGCCGGCGCAGGCTAGCCACAGATTTAGCAGGGCATCGGCGGTTGCGGCACGGGTGATGACGGTCAATCCCGCCGCCGTGGCGATGACCAGTGCGGCTGTGAGCCCGACCCGGCGATCGGTGACACGGGTGACAAATAGATAGGTAACCAGTATCCACAGGCTGGATGACAGCGCCGA
>JARLJM010000115.1 GCA_031291185.1 Parasulfuritortus sp.
TTTTCAGCTTTATTTATCCCCCGATAAAAAACCCTAGCAGCATTCCGGCCGTCAGCCCGGTACACTCGCTTTTTTCGTTTCTGGATTCAGGAGATCAGCCATGGCCAATCGGGAAACCCTGACGCCCCGTGTTGCCGCCGCTACCGGCGCCGACGCCCTTTACACCCTGGCCCGCGAGGCCTTCGACGCTCCGGCCGACCTCGGCTATGCCAAGGAAATCCTGTCCGGCGCGGCCTTCACGGGTGACTCTGGCGCCAAGGCCTGTCTGGACGACACCGCCGGCAACGCCATGTTCACCAACGATTTCGTCTGTCTGGCCATGGGTTACAAGGCCCTGGGCGATGCCGCCAAGGCCGACGAAATGCTCGGTCAGGGCCAGGACTACGCCATGAGCGGCGAGGAGAAGGTCGCTGTCGGCGTGGGCCAGATGCTGGTTTCCGGCGACGCGGCGGCCGCGTCCAAGACGTTGACCGGCGCGCTGAAGGAAATCTCCACCACCGAAGAACTGTACGGCCTGGCCAAGGTTGTCGCCTGCGATATCAAGGACGCCACCCTGGCCGGTCAGATCTACGACAAGATCAAGACCAAGGCCGGTCGTGCCGCCGACTTCGGCCGTCTGGCCCGCACCATCGCCGCCGATCTGGGCGACAAGACACAGGCCGCCGCGATCATCAACGAAGGCGCGGCCAAGTTCAGCACCCCGGCCGACCTGATCGCGCTATCCGGCGCAATGGGCGAGATCGATCCCTCCGCCGCCGGCGCGCTGTATGACAAGGCCCTCGACTCCGCCAAGGACTTCACCGCCCTGATGCAGGTGCTGGACGCCGCCAAGGGCAACGCCGAATTCACCAAGGCCGTGCTGACCAAGGCCGGCGCCACCGCCACCGCCTCATCCGACCTGATCAAGCTGGCCGATGTCTATGCCGAGATCGGCGACACCGCCGGCGTGAACGACATGATCACCAAGGCTGAAGAGGGTGTGGCCAACCTGGACGAAATGCGCAAGGTGGTCGAGGCCGTCAACAAGCACCTTTCTTCCGACACCGCACGGGTCGCACGGCTTGGCGAAATGCTGGCCAAGCGCGAAGCCAACCAGTCCAAGTACATCGAAATCCAGAACGAGGAAGCCAAGGCCAAGACCGCCAAGCAATTCATCGGGCTGTCCGACCGGGTGATCGCCGAACTGGACGACAAGTCCTATTCCAGCAAGCTCCTCTCCACCGCCGAAGAAGTCCTGCGCGCCGACGGTTTCCATTTCAGCCGCTTCAAGCCGCTGATCCTGGGCGTTGACCGTCTGGGCGACAAGGAATGGCTGGGCAAGCTGCTGGACGAGAGCGTCGCCGCTTCCGGCGACTTCGTCTGGTTCCGCGAGATCGTGCTGACCGCCGCCCGCGAATTCAAGGACACCGAGTTCGGCAAGGCCAAGGCCAAGGCCTATCTGGAAGGCCGTGCCGCACAGTCAGGCGACAACCCGTACGACTGGACCAAGTTGGCCGAAACGGCGCAGGTCGCGTTGGGTGATTCAGCCTGGGCTTCCAACCTGCTGGCCGAAGCTGCCAAACGGGCCAAGGACCACTTCGCCCTGGCCCAGATCGGCAAGCTGTTCGCCGACCTGGGCGACGCCTCCACCGCCAAGGCGATGTACGCCAAGGCCGTGGAAGCCTGCTCAACCGGCGAATGCTGCGTCCAGCTGGCCACTCGGTTGAATGCCAACGAAATGGCCAAGCCCGAGATCGGCGATCTGATGTCCGGTTGCGCCGGCAAACTGAGTTCCGCCAGCGACAAGCTGCGCTGGGCCGAAGGCGTCTCAGATCTGCTGCTGGACGGCGGCTGGACGGTCAAGGCCTATGCCGCCATTGCCGGCAGCTTCAATGACGAAACCGGCAAGAAACGCCTGGCCCGCAGCCAGCAAATGCGCGAGGGTTACCGTTTCTTCGGACCCGGCGTGCAGGCTCACTGAGTTTTCGCAAACCCCTTAAAAACGGCCGGTTCTCCGGCCGTTTTTATTTCAGTCGCGTGATAAAATCGGCCGACATAATTTCACGCGGATAGCCGG
Source organism: Parasulfuritortus sp. (assembly GCA_031291185.1). Classification (GTDB taxonomy): domain Bacteria; phylum Pseudomonadota; class Gammaproteobacteria; order Burkholderiales; family Thiobacillaceae; genus Parasulfuritortus. Next base: position 2,057 of record JARLJM010000115.1, read on the forward strand.
ACACTAAGATGGCGGATGACAGCGATCTTGAACGCACCGAGCCAGCGTCGGGACGAAAGATTCAGAAGGCCCGCGACGAGGGCAATGTCCCCCGCTCCCGCGAGCTCTCCACCTTTGCTGTCCTGATGGCTGCCGGCACCACGATGGCCCTGATGAGCAGCTACCTGCTCGACATCCTGCGCCGGATGATGCACGACGGTCTGGAGTTCGGCCGGGCCGATATCGCCAGCACCGACATGATGGCGCGCAGCCTGTCTGCAGCGAGCTACGACGCGGTCACGGTCCTGCTGCCGATCTTCGCCGTGCTGGTCGTGGTCGCCGTGGCCGCCCATCTGGCGATTTCCGGCCTGAATTTCACCCTGCAGCCGCTCCAGCTCAATCTGGACAAACTCAATCCGGTCAACGGCCTGGGCCGGATGTTCAACTGGCAATCGCTGGTGGAACTGGTCAAGGCGGCACTCAAGGGCGGCATCATCCTGGGCGCTTCGGCCTGGATGATCTGGATGCAGTGGGAAGCCATCCTGGCCCTGTCCTCGGAACCCCTGCTGGCGGCCATTCCACACTTCGGCCAGATCACCCTGTACACCTTTCTCGCTGGCGCCGCCGGCCTTGCCCTGCTGGCCCTGATTGATGTGCCCTACCAGCTCTGGCACTACAACCACAGCCTGCGCATGACCAAGGAAGAAGTCCGTCAGGAAGCCAAGGAAACCGAGGGTGATCCCCAGATCAAGGGCCGCATCCGGGCGATGCAGCGCGAACAGGCCCGCCGCCGCATGATGCAGGCCGTACCCAAGGCGGACGTGGTGGTCACCAACCCGCTGCACTTCGCCGTCGCGCTGCGCTACGACGACAAGAAGATGGCAGCGCCGGAACTGGTCGCCAAGGGTTCGCAGCTGGTGGCGGAGCGGATCAAGGAAATCGCCCGCGAGCATCACATCCCTGTGGTCGAAGCCCCGCCTTTGGCCCGCGCCCTGCATCGCCACGTCGAGGTAGGCGATTCCATCCCCGGCACCCTGTTTACCGCGGTGGCCCAGGTTCTGGCTTACGTCTATCAGCTGAACAACCAGATGAATCCGAACCTGCCCGACCAATGGCAGGTACCGCCCGATCTCGACCCCGCTAACCGGATCATGGCCTGATGGCAGACGCACTCCTGCCCGGCATGCAGTGGCAAAAGCTGGCTGCGCCTATTCTGGTCATCGCCATCCTGGCGATGATGATCCTGCCGCTGCCGGCCTTTCTGCTCGACATCCTGTTCACGTTCAACATCGCCCTGTCGATGATCGTGCTGCTGATCAGCCTGTACACGTTGAAGCCGCTGGAGTTCTCGGTCTTCCCCACCGTCCTGCTGATCACCACCCTGTTGCGTCTGTCCCTGAACGTGGCCTCGGCCCGTATCGTGCTGCTGGAAGGCCACACCGGTCCCGATGCCGCCGGCAAGGTGATCGAGGCCTTCGGCCACTTTCTCGTGGGCGGCAACTACGCGGTCGGCATCGTCGTCTTCATCATCCTGGTGGTGATCAACTTCGTGGTCATCACCAAGGGTTCCGGCCGGATCGCCGAGGTGTCGGCCCGTTTCACCCTGGATGCCATGCCCGGCAAGCAGATGGCCATCGATGCCGACCTGAATGCCGGCCTGATCGGAGAGGACGAAGCGCGCCGCCGACGTTCGGAAATCTCCGAAGAGGCCGACTTCTACGGCTCCATGGACGGTGCCTCGAAATTCGTCCGGGGCGATGCCGTGGCCGGCATCATCATCATGCTGATCAACCTGATCGGCGGACTCATCGTCGGCATGATCCAGCACGACATGACGCTGGCCGATGCCGCCTCCCGCTACACCCTGCTGACCATCGGCGACGGCCTGGTCGCGCAGGTTCCCGCCCTGGTCATCTCCACCGCCGCCGGTCTGGTGGTGTCCCGCGTATCGAGTTCGTCCGACCTGAGCGAACAACTGACCGCGCAACTGTTCGGAAAGCCCCAGGCCATTTACCTGGCCTCCGGCATCCTGAGCCTGATGGGCATCCTGCCTGGCATGCCTCATGTCGCCTTCCTGATGATGGGCGGCATCCTGGGCGGTACGGCCTACTGGCTGCACCAGCAGCATCAGCAAGCCGCCAACAAGGCCGCCGAAGAGGTGCCCTCCACCGCTCCGGCCGAGCCTGAAGAGGTCGGCTGGAATGACGTGGCCCAGGTCGACCGACTGGGGCTGGAAGTCGGCTACCGGCTGGTACCGCTGCTGGACAAGGGCCAGGATGGCGAACTGCTGCGCCGGATACGCGGCATCCGCAAGAAGATCGCCCAGGAAATCGGCTTCCTGGTTCCACCCGTGCATATCCGGGACAACCTGCAACTGCGGCCCTCGGCCTACCGCATGACCATGAAGGGCGTCACACTGGCCGAGAGCGAGGTGCAGGTCGGCAAGTACCTGGCCATCAATCCGGGCCGGGTGTTCGGCACCCTGCCCGGTCTGGCCACCACCGACCCGGCCTACGGCCTGCCGGCGATCTGGATCGAAGCCAACCTGCGCGAACAAGCCCAGACCTTCGGCTATACCGTGGTCGATGCCGGCACCGTCGTCGCCACCCACATGTCCAGGCTGATCAACGAACATGCGCCTGAACTGCTCGGCCGGGAAGAGACCCAGCAACTCCTCGATCACGTCGCCAAGGAGAATCCCAAGCTGGTGGAAGACCTGACGCCCAAGCAGCTTTCCCTGGCCACGATCCAGAAGGTTCTCCAGAACCTGCTGGAAGAGAAAATCCACATCCGTGACATGCGCAGCATCCTCGAAGCGCTGTCCGAACATGCCGGCCGCAGCCAGGACCCGGACGAGCTCACCGCTGCCGTAAGAGGCGCACTGTCTCGTGCTATCATTCACGAAATCTTCGGAGGAGCACAAGAATTGCAGGTGATGGCGTTGGAGCCCGGCCTGGAGAACATCCTCGTTCAGGCACTCTCTGCCCGCGGAGAAAGCGGCGTCGGTCTGGAACCGGGTCTGGCCGAGCGCATGGTCCGTGACACCGTCGACGCCGTGGACAAGCAGATCCAGAATGGCCTGCCCGCCGTCCTCCTCGTCCCGAATACGATCCGCACCCTGCTCTCCCGTTTCCTGCGCCGTTCCGCACCCGACCTTAGAGTGATTTCCCACAGTGAAGTGCCTGATGGCAAGACCATCAAGGTCACCCTGATGATCGGGCAAGGCGCATGATCAAGAAATTCCACGCCAGCACAACACGCGATGCCCTGCGCCAGGTCCGCGATGCGCTGGGCGCCGACGCCATCATCCTGTCCAACCGTCAGGTCGATGGCGGGGTCGAAATCATCGCCGTCGCCGACCTCGACATGTCCGCGCTGACCGGCCAGGCCGAGCCGGCTTTCGCACCGCGACGGGCTGCTCCACCCAAACCGCAACAGGCCGCCGAACACTACGAAGCACCACCACGCCGCGAACCGCCGAGGCAACAACCGGCCGAGCACTACGAAGCACCGCGCCGCGAACCACCCCGGGCTCAGGCCGCCTGGCAGGAACCGCAGCAGCCCGCCATGACCACGTTCACGGATTACCTGGCCCAGCGCGAGGCCACGGTCATCCGTCCGACACCTTCCAGGAAAATGGCACCTGAAACCGCCAGAGCCGCCCCTGCTCATGCCGCCTGGCAGGACGAAGAGCCGCAGATATTCAGCCCGTCGCCTGGCCGTCCGGCAGCCCCCGCACCGGACTACGCACCTCAGACCAGGCACACGGTGGCGGATAGTGCGCCCGTGATGGAGGAACTGGCCCGGGAGATGCGCCAGCTGCGCGCGCTCATGGAAGGCCAATTGGCGGGACTGGCCTGGAACGACACCTGTCGGCGCGAGCCCCAGCGGGCCGAGCTCATGAAGCAGTTGATGGCATCGGGCTTCAGCCCGGCCCTGAGCAAACAGATACTGGACCGGATGCCGGCAGAGCCGGACCCGGTACGGGCACAGAAGTGGATTCGCGCTGCCATCGTCCACAACCTCAAGGTCGCCTCGCCGACTGATGACCTCATCGACCGGGGTGGCATCTATGCCCTGGTGGGTCCGACCGGCGTCGGCAAGACCACTACCGTGGCCAAGCTCGCGGCCCGTGCCGTCCTCAAGCACGGCGCCAACAAGGTGGCCATGATCACCACCGACAGTTACCGGATCGGCGCCCAGGACCAGCTCCGCATCTATGGCCGCATCCTCGGTGCGCCGGTGTTCGCGGTGCGCGACGAGAACGATCTGGAACTGACCCTGCTCGACCTGCAAGGCAAACACCTGGTCTTCATCGACACCATCGGCATGAGCCAGAAGGACCGCCGGGTGGGCGAACAGACCCACATGTTGAGCGGCCAGAATCAGGGCGTGCAGCGCCTTCTGCTGCTCGGCGCGCCGTCCCAGGGCATCACCCTGGAAGAAGTGGTTCGCTCTTATGGCGGGCCCGGACTGGCCGGCTGCATCGTCACCAAGATCGACGAGGCCCAGGTCTACGGCCCGGTACTGGATGTGGTGATCCGCCACCAGATCCAGGTCCATTACGTCACCAATGGCCAGCGGGTACCTGAAGACATGCATCTCGCCAATGCCCGCTACCTGATCGACCGAGCCTTCCGTCTCGGCACTCCGGAAGCCGCCTTCCAGCCCGAGGACGAAGACTATCCCGTGCTGATGGCCGCTGCCGAGGCCCGCACGCTGCAGGCCAAGGAATCCACAACCAACCTCGGAGCGTACGGTGCGACGGCTTGAGCCCGATGACCAGGCGGCGGGGCTGCGCCGCCTGCTGGGTAGCCAGAGCAAGTTGCGCGCCCTGGCGGTCTTCGGCCCCGACGCCGAACTCAACGCCATCGCCTGCGCCAACCTCGCCATCGCCTTGAGCCAGCGCGGCGACAAGATCTGCCTGATCGACGAAACACAACCGCCCCACAACGTCACCAGCCAATGCGGCATGAGCCCCAGCCATGGCCTGGCCGATGTGGCGCACGGAAGGCTAAGCCTGGATGAGGCACTGACCACCGGCCCCTACGATGGCCTGCGCATCCTGAAGGCAGATCAGGGTTTCAACCATGCGGCGGAAACCGATGACCGCATCTGGAACCGGATCGGCGAGGATTTCACCCGCCACGAATGGGACTGGGCACTGCTGGCCGCGCCGTCCGACGAGCGTCCGAGCCTGGCCCTCGCTGCCCCGCTCAGGCTGCTGGTTCTACCCGCCGTTAAAAGCCGGCTGACCGAAGCCTACGTCGTCCTCAAGGCCGCGCATAACAGGCAGTCCGATGCCCGCTGGCTGGCCTTGTTCATGAATGCGACCGACAACGACAAGGTCGGTCAACTGATGTCCGCACTGAACGAGACGGCCCGGCAATTCCTGGGCATCGAACCCGAATTGCTCGGCGCCATACCCAAAGACGCGCTCCTCGATCAGGCAGCGCGCGCCCTGCGCCCGATACTGGAACTCTCGCCCGCCGCTCCGGCCGCCCAGGCCATGCGTCAGATGGCCGAAAATCTGCACGCCGAGCCGGCCATGGAGACACGGCTCGACGCCAAGGTGTTCTGGCAACGCATGGGCCTGCTCAGCCGGATGAGCCAGCCATCCCGATATCCGAAACGACATGCCCAGCACGGCCGCGCTTACGGATAAAAACGCCTTCATCGAGGCGCACCTGCCGCTGGTGAAGCGTATCGCCTACCACATGATCAGCCGCCTTCCGGCCAGCGTGGAGGCGGACGATCTGATCCAGGCCGGTCTGATCGGCCTGCTCGACGCGGTGGAAAGGTTCGACGACCAGCAGGGTGCCCACTTCGAGACCTACGCCACCCAGCGGGTTCGGGGCGCCATGCTGGACGAGCTGCGCGATTCAGACTGGGCTTCGCGCACCCTGCGCAAGGCGAGCCGGCAGATCGAAAGTGCCATCAACATCCTGCAGCAGCGACTGCAACGGCCCCCGACCGAACAGGAAATCGCCGGCCAGCTGGGCATGGACATTCATGATTATTTCCAGCTGCTCAACGAAACGCGCGGCGCACAGCTGGTCTATTACGAAGACCTCTATGCTTCCGACAACGAGGATTTTCTGGAGCGTTTCGTGGACGAGCTGGCCGCCGGCCCGTTCGAGATGCTGTCCAACCAGAACTTCAAGAAGGCCCTGACCAAGGCCGTCGTGGAGCTCCCGGAACGGGAAAAAATGCTCATGGGGATGTACTATGAGCAGGAAATGAATTTCAAGGAAATCGGTTCCATACTCGGTGTCTCCGAATCCCGCATCTGCCAGTTGCACGGTCAGGCCATCGCCCGCCTGCGCGGATATCTCCGGGACTGGATCGCATGACGCGTGCCTTAAAAAAACAATCTAGACCATGGACATAATCAGTATTGCGGGGATTTTTCTGGGGCTGACCGCCATCATCGTCGGTCAGGCGCTGGAGGGCGGCAAGCTCGGTTCGCTGCTGCAATTCACCGCCTTCCTGATCGTGATCGGCGGCACCATGGGTGCCGTGATGCTGCAAAGCTCGCTGCGGGTATTTCTGGACGGCCTCAACATGGTCAAGTGGGTATTCAAACCGCCTGTCTATCTGCCGCAAGAAACCCTGAGCCTGATCCTGTCCTGGAGCCAACTTGCCCGGCGCGGCGGCCTGCTCGCCCTGGAACCGATGATTGACCAGCAGAACGACCTGTTCGAGCGGCGCGGCCTGCAGATGCTGGTCGACGGCGCCGAACCCGAAGTGCTGCGCGACACGCTGGAACAGGAACTGTTCAGCCATGAACTGCACCGCACCGAAGCCGCCAAGATCTGGATGGCGGCCGGCGGCTACTCCCCGACCATCGGCATCCTGGGCGCGGTACTGGGTCTGATCCACGTTATGGAAAACCTGTCCGACCCCTCGAAACTGGGCGCCGGCATCGCGGTCGCTTTCGTCGCCACGATCTACGGCGTCGGCCTCGCCAACCTCATCTTCCTGCCCATCGCGGGCAAGCTGCGCTATCACGTCAACCGCACCGTGCGCCTGAAGGAAATGTTCATCGAAGGCATCGTATCCATCGCCAACGGAGAAAA
>JARLJM010000116.1 GCA_031291185.1 Parasulfuritortus sp.
ATATTTTGCTAAGTATAAAGGGAAATATACAATAGAATAAAATCTAACAACTGCTTCAACCTGACAACGCTAAAGCGTTGCAGGTTAAGCAAACGTTAGCCGTCATGAGCGAGCTCTCCGCACTCACAGCCCAGTTCGTCCAATCAGTAGCCGCAAACGGCACTGAGATATACAACGAGTTCAGCCTCCAGCATGAGTTCGGAATATTCTTACGAGCGGCCCTTCCGAAGTACAAGGTTCAGTTCGAGCACAACGTTGAATCCTTTGGTCTGTCGAAGCAAAACTTCACGAAGCGCGAGCTAGACATAGCGGTCTTCGCCGGTGACAAAACAGATTTGAAGTACGCCATTGAATTGAAGTATCCGCGTAATGGCCAGTACCCAGAACAGATGTTCAGCTTCTGCAAAGACGTCGCGTTTGCCGAGCAACTCAAGGCAGCCGGCTTTTCTAGCGCGGGGCTACTCATATTTGCAGATGCTCGGCCTTTCTATGCTGGCTCTGCTGGGGGAATCTACGGTTTCTTCCGAGCTGGCAGGCCCATCACAGGTCGCATCGAAAAGCCCACTGAGCCAAAGAACGACCATGTCGAAATCAAAGGGAGTTACGTTGTGTCTTGGGCTCCCGTCTCGGCATCAACGCAATATGCATTTGTCGAGGTCAAGAATGCCGGCTAACCCTGCGGTCAACACCGCTCCCTTTGGTCGCTCGGACCTCGCGCATAAAGCCGCGCGAGGCCGGTTACCTCCACATTAGCCAGCACTCTCTCGAACGATATGAGTTCAATTGAACATTTTGAATGGACGTTTTCACCGTCTGACTACTTTGAGGAGGTGGTCGAAGTCGCGCGAGATGACTACGCAATGACCATCGCCAACGGAAAGGTCAAGGCCATGGTCGATTCGGCCATATTCGAACAAAGCCCATTAATCCGAGAGCAGATGGAAAAGTCGCTTAACGACCGATTCCTGGCAGTCCAACTTCTGACTCATCGCCCTTACCAACTATCGAAATCCTCTAGAACGCGCGTTCATGATGATGGGCACCGAGACGTATTCATAGAATGTGAACCTGGCCACATTGTCCTGACCGGAGGAATCGTAGATATCACCGTAACGGATACGCACGGAAATGTAATTTCCGATTCAAGGCGCGACCGACTCCAGCGAAAGCGCGATCTATCCGAATTGGTCTCAAGACACAGAGGCACAGACCAATTCGTGGATGTCATGCTCAAGAGCTACGACGCTGCCGTACGCGACCCCCAGAACGAGTTGGTGCATTTGTACGAAATCCGCGATGCCATTTCAGCACGCTTTGGCGGCAAGTCGGCTTCCCTCGCTGCACTCGGAATTTCCGTTAAGGATTGGTCGCGCATTGGGCAACTATGTAACGACGAACCATTGCGCCAAGGTCGTCACCGGGGCAAGACAGGTCTAACGCTGAGAGATGCCACAGAGCCTGAACTTACTGAAGCTCGCTCTCTCGCAAGATCATTTCTGGAGGCATATTTAGTCTTCATAGATGGGGCCGTAGGAGGAGGAGTGGACTGTGCTGGCTAACCCGCGCTTCGAGAGGGACGCTCCGCCAGCAAGCTTCGCTTGCTGTCTCCGCGCCCCTCAAGCTACACGTTGGGCCTCTTGACGCGATTGCATAGTCGTTTGACTGGCGTACGTAATGGCGTACTATTTGCGCTTCTTTGAAAGGGCTCAAAATGAACACACTTACTGCCAGCGAAGCTCGCGCCAACCTGTATCGGCTTATTGACCAAGCAGTCGAGTCACATGAGCCGATCCTCATTTCCGGCAAGCGCAACAGCGCCGTTCTGCTCTCCGCGGAAGATTGGAGTGCAATTCAAGAAACCCTGTACCTATTGGCCGTGCCTGGCATGCGCGAGTCCATCAAGGCTGGTATGGCCGAGCCCCTCGCAAAGAGCTCTAAGGAGCTTAAGTGGTGAGTTGGACAGTTGTTTATGCCAAGCAAGCAATGAAGGATGCAAAGAAGCTTGCTGCAAGCGGCCTTAAATCAAAGGCGCAAGAATTGCTCGCGGCTCTTGCCAGCGGCCCATTCCAAAATCCGCCGCCTTTCGAAAAGTTGGTCGGTGATCTTGCTGGCGCATACTCCCGGCGCATCAATATTCAGCACCGCATCGTGTATGAAGTTTTTCCCAAAGAGAAAACAGTTCGCGTCTTGCGTATGTGGACGCACTATGAATGAGAGGCTCAACCCATCCGGCAGCAGGGTCGCGCAGGCCGGGCTGTGCCGGGCCACCTCAGTCAATTCACGCTCCAGTTGGGCGATGCGTTGTTCGAGCAGACTGACGGGATTCAGTCATTTGTGCTGGGGCAGACATCAAGACAATACCGGCAAAGTGCGCCACTCATGTCTGCCACTTGAAATATCCGTCACTAAATCGGATTCCGGCCCTTGTCCATACCTGAATACAATTAGCCATATATCTCAATAACTTATTGAAATACATGGCTATCTATAAAACAAACTGGCATGGACAGTGCTTATAAGTTAGACACAAGCAAACTCAGGAGAGCTAAATTGCTCACAAACAGAACCACTCTGGCAGCATTTTTAGTCGTTACTGCTACTGCAATTTCCTCATTGGCCGTCATCAGCCATGCTGAAAAACGAGCCGTTCCGGCACCGGTTTCTAACAGCCCGGACGCTTCGCCAGTCGCTCCGGCTCAGGCACAACCCGATCAAGCCAGTACAGGAAGCGGCACCGTCTTTGTTGGCTCAATCGTAACCACCTACAACGGCAACCGCTTTGAAGTAACCAAGGACGGTACGCTGGCCCCCTTGGCTGACTGAACCCGCCGCCCCAGTCAAAGTCAGGCTAAAGCGGGCTTATCAAAAACAAGCCCGTTCAAAATCATTCAGACAGCCCAATCAGTTCATACCGGTTGAGCCACATCCCTACTTCACCGTCACAAACATCGCATCTACAGTCTTGCCGCCAGCCGTTTGCGCCGTGACCCGGTGAGCACCGGGCACCAGCGGCCAGAGCAGGCTGCCGTCAACATCCAGCCAGAGCGGCTCAACGGCCTTGTCATCGACGTACCAGGCCAGGGTGCTGCCCATGCCCTTGATGCTGAAGCGCACTTTCTGACGCTCGGCGGGGATATCCGGATCGCGGGCGAGCACGGCGCCGTTGCCGGGACCGTCGATGCGGGGGTTGAGGTCTTCGGACGGAATAACGATCTGTTCCAGTGCCGTACCGGCCAGGAACAGTTCGCGCCGGTCCGGCTCGATGGCGGGTTCGTAATGCACAACACGGCTTTCCACCTCGGGCGGAGCCTTGGTTGCTCGTCCCGGCCGGTTGCCCTGCAGACGGTTCATCACCGCCTGCCAGATGGGCGCCGCGCCGGAGATGCCGGACACGTCGCGCATGGGCGCCCCGGAGTCGTTGCCTACCCAGACGCCGACCGTGTAACGGTCCGTGTAGCCGATGCACCAGTTGTCGCGCATGTCCTTGCTGGTGCCGGTCTTGACCGAGGCATGACCAATGGTTTCCAGCGGACTGGACAGGCCGAAGGTGAGACCGCGCGCGGACTTGTCGGCCAGCATGTCGCTGATGATGTAGGCGGTCTGGGCGGACAATACCCGCTTGCCGCCATGCCTGGCCGTGGCCGGCAGCCAGCCTATCGGCCGTAGCACACCGCCGTTGGCCAGACTGCGATAGGCGTTGGTGAGGTCGAGCAGAGTCACCTCGCCGCCGCCCAGAGCCAGCGAGTAACCATAGAAATCGCTGTCATGGGTCAGGCTGTTCAGACCCAGGTCCTTGAGTTCGGCATAGAAACGGTCGACGCCGACCAGCAGCAGCGTGCGCACGGCCGGCACGTTGAGCGAGGAACCTAGCGCGGTCCGCGCGCTGACCCAGCCCTTGTAATCGTGCTCGTAGTTCTGCGGTACGTATTGGCCAAGCGGCGTGTCCAGCGACAAGGGACTGTCTTCGAGCGGCGAGGCCGCGGTGAGCAGATGCCGGTCGATGGCCAGTCCATAGAGGAAGGGCTTGAGGGTCGAGCCCGGCAGGCGCGGCGCAGTCACCCCGTCGACTTCCGCCGCCTGGGACGTGGTATCGCTAGAGCCGACCCAGGCCAGCACGTCGCCGCTGGCGTTGTCCAGCACCACGACTGCGCCGTCTTCCACTTCGCGGCCTTGCAACTCGGTGAGTTGACGCTTCAGGGTCGCCAACGTGAAGGCCTGCAGATCGGCATCCAGGCTGGTGCGCAGGCTCTGCCCGGGTTTGAGGTCAAGGCGACGGGCCAGATGCGGTGCAAGCTGGCCCTCCATTTCCAGAGCACTACGCTGCGACAATGCCGTCAGCGCCAGCCCCTCGATGCGCCGGCAGTCGGCCTGGCCGATGAGGTTGGCCACGCCGCACGCCCGTTTGGCGACCGTGGCCGGCCGGGCATTGGGATCGCGCAGCAAGGCGGCCAGCAGGCTGGCCTCGCTTCGGTCGAGACCAGAAGGATATTTGCCGAACATGCCTTTTGAAGCGGCCGCGATGCCCGACAGTTCACCGCGAAAATTGACCAGGTTGAGATAGGCCTCGAGTATCTGTTCCTTGGTCCAGGTTTTTTCCAGCTCGCGCGCGGCCACGATCTGGTCCCATTTCTGCATCATGCTGCGGCCGCCGGCGGCGCGGTGCAGCGCCGGATCGAGCAGCCCGGCCAGTTGCATGGTCAGGGTCGAAGCACCGCGTCGCTGGTGATCGGCCAGGTTGTCCCACATGGCGCTGACCATGGCCACCCAATCGACCCCAGAGTGGCTCATGAAGCGTTTGTCTTCCGATGCGATCAGGGCATCGGTCATGGCCGGCGACAGATCGGCCAGGCCGACCCAGGGCAGGCACCGGCGGGTCTTGTCCACCCGCACGGTTTGCAGCAGGTGGCCATGACGATCCAGAACCCAGGCCTCGGATGGCGTATGGGCCGCGCGGACTTCGGCGTAAGTCGGCAGCGCGGCTTCGGCCTGCGGCACGGCGAAGCCGGCATACAGGCAGCCCAGCAGCAACAAGCGTCTGGCAGTACGCCCTGCGATCAAGGTTTCACATCCACATCCGCCACCGGCACCTCGCCGAACAGTTCCGGCGCGTACATCGCCTCGACCCGTGCCGAGGGCAAGTTGAAGTGCCCTTCGTTGTTGAGGCGCACGGTGTACTCGACCGTGAACTGGCCCTTGGGCACGAAGTCGTAGTAGGAACGGAAGCTGTCGTGGGTACGCTCCTCATAGGCCGGCCAGACCCAGCCCTGGCGGGTCTCGCCCTGGGTCAGCAGCGCCGAATCGCCGCCCAGGCCGGTGCCGAGGATGGTGGCACCGGACGGGATGGGATCGAGCAGGGCCACCCAGCCCATGTCTGTCTGGGCATCGACCGTCAGCCGCACGCGCATCACATCGCCGCGATGCCAGACCCCGCGTTCGCGCTGCTCGATGGGCTGAACCTCGCGGGTGATGCGGTAGCCGGAATTGAGCGGGGCCTTGAGCGGGATCGCCGCCAGGCTGGACAGCGTGACCCAGGGTTTGCCCTGGCCGTTGTGGCTGAGACCAAGGTTGTCCTGCCCCTTGGGCCAGGGCAGCAGACCGCTTCCTTCCTTCGCCTTGGCCCAGTCCTGTTCGGTAGTGTGCCCGGCCAGGCTGGCCTTGGTGATGCCGGTCACTGGCACGGTTTCCAGCTTCTCGGAAAACCGTTTCGTGGCCAGAACGCCCCAGGCATTGGCGACCGTGGTGTTCCAGTGCCCCTTCTGCTGCCGGGCCAGCGAGCCGCGCATCAGGCGGCCGACATCTTCAGCCGACCAGCCGGTATTGCCATCCAGCGCTTCCAGGATCATGCGGTTGGCATTGCTGTCGCCGTTCACCATCAGCCACCACCAGTTGTCGTTGCGCTCGGTGGAGAAGCCCATCACCGTGCCCGAGAAGTTGAGGCGCGAACGCAGGATGGTGCGGGCCTCCTTCAGCCGGGTGTCGCGCTCGGGCAGGCTCTGAACGCGGTCGAGGATGTCGATCCAGTCGATCACGGCCGAGGTCGGCCAGAGGTTGGGCGTGAGGTTGAAGCTTTGCAGCCAGGCCGGCTGGACCTGCACTTCGCTGTACCGGGACAGGGCCTCGATAGCCGCCAGCTTGCGTACCGCAAGATCGGCCGTGCGCAGCGCCGAATCGCGCAACACGTGGCCTTCGATGAAGCCCTGCAAGCCCTGGATCATGCGCGTGCGGCTGGCTTCCGGTATCTCGTAACCGGCTTCGGCGCTGACCGAGAGCAGGTAGGCGGTCAGGGTGTCGCTGCCTTCGCGCATGTCGGGCCAGTACTTGGCCAGGCCGTCGCCGTCGAGATAGGCAGGCAGGCTGGCGGCGATGCTGTCCCACGCCGACTCGTCATCGCGCGCGATGGCCTTGGAGGTCTGCTGTTCGAGGCAGGTCCAGGGATAGTAATTCATGTATTCCTGCACCCCGGCGAGGTCGCCGGCCAGACTGGCCTGGAACTTCAGGCCGATGCCGCCGCGTCCTGGAACCGCGTCGGCCGGGCGCTGAATCGGCACATCGATTGCCTTGCCCAGCTGCAGCAACGTGGCCTGGAAGGTGCGCACCGGCACGGCTTCCTTGACCTGCTCGCTGACCTTGAGCCGGTCATGGGCCATGCCGCCGTGCTCTTTGGCCTCGACGTCCCAGTCGAGGCGAGACACGTTGAACGGCACGTCGACCGGCAAGCCGATCTCTCGCCCCTCGCCTGCCGCCAGATGTTCGCTGCGGACCGGCTGGGCCTGGCCGTTGAGGCGCGGCGCAACATCCACATCCATAGCATGATCGCTGGTGTTGCGCAGGGTGAAGTAGACCTTGAGCCGGTCGCCCTCGCGCACCAGGGGCGCGGCGCCGGACAGTATCTGCAGGTCCTGGGTGACCGCGACGTCGGTCTCGCCGGTACCGAAGCGGCCGACGTTGACGTTGGCCACGGCAACGATGCGGAACCGGGTCAGGCTGTCGTTGAGCGGAACCTCGACCTCGGCCTCGCCCTGGGCATCGAGCTTGACCCGCCCCTGCCAGAAGATTCGCGTATCGAACAGTTCCCGCGCCTGGGTGCCGGCACCGCCGCCGCCGCCCGCAGCCACGGCCTTGCGGCCGAAGTGACGCTTGCCGACCACCTGCATCTGGGCGGTGCTGGTGGTCACGGCGATGCCGCGCCGCTGCATCATGGCGTCGAGCAGCTTCCAGCTGTCGTTCGGGGCCAGTTCGAGCAGACCCTCGTCGACTGCCGCCAGGGCGATCTCGGCACCCTCGCCGGGCAGGCTGCCATCGGGCCGGCGCACCTTGACCTTGACCTTCACCTTGTCGCGGGTGTGGTACGTTTTCTTGTCGGTCTCGACCGCCACCTTGAGGGCATAGCCGGACCAGCCGGTCTGGATCTCGGCCATGCCCATGCGGAAGGCGGGCCGGCCAAGATCGACCATGGCGGTGGGCTGGACATCGCCGATCCGGCCGCGCACGGCCAGGGCACTGACGAAAACATTGGGCCCGTATTCCGGCTTGATCGGCACCTCGATCACCGGATTGTCACGCTTGACCTCGGTCACCCAGGCGTCGAGCACACCCTCACGTTCCACGCTGACCAGCACACGGGCCGACTCGAACGGCATGCGCAGGTGGAAGCGCGCCTTGTCGCCGACCTCGTAATGCTTGCTTTCCGGGATCAGGTCCATGCGGTCGTTGTCGGAGCTGTCGACCCAGCCGTCGCCCTCCGGCACCCAGAAATCGCGCTGGGCATAGGACGGGTTGTTTTTGTCGTCCTTCGCCTGCGCCTCGAAGATCAGGCTACCGGTGGCCTTGCTATGCAGTTCGCAGAAGAACAGGCCGCGCTCATCGGTGCGGCCCGAGCAGGTGTCGGGCAACGGCTTGATTTCGGAGCCATGCTGGTAGGCGTAGAAACCGCCGATCACCCGCTTGCGGTAGGAATACCAGCTGCTCTGGTAAAGGCGTCCCGAAACCGCCACGCCCGCCTGGGGCTTGCCGGCCGTGTTCAGGGCGATGATGCGGAAACGCTGCTGGGCCTTGGCCTGGACCCATGAATCGGGTTTCACGCCGATCATCAAATTTGACGGGTACAGGACCACACTGGTCGCGGCGTTGCGAGTCTCGCCGTTGGCATCGCGGTATTCGGCCTCGGCCTGCAGCACGCGCGGCAGGTCGGAAGCCGGCAGACCCTGCCAGCCGTCACGGCCGCTGCCACCGGCATCGAGCTTGAACTTGAGAATCTTGAGCGGCGTTACGCCCTTGACGGTCGACTGCACCGGCAGTTCCTCGTCGGTATCGTAATTGCCGATGGCCCATTCGGCCCGCTCGTCCTGCTTCCCGACCTGGACCCGGCCATTGGCGAAACTGGCCTCTTCGTAGTCGGGATAGCTCACGTCGTAGGGCTGCAGTTGCCCGCGCAGCGTGATCGGTAGTTGTGCGGCGGCGCCACCGGCAAGGTATTCGGCCTGCATGTCGAGCTTGACCTCGCTGACATTGATCGCCTGAGTCGGACCGCTGAGCCGGGCCTTGACGGTGGGCACCCGGAAGGTGGCGACGCGGAATTCGCCGGCCGAAAGCTGGTTTTCGTCGTGTCCCCGCAGCGTGTTCGGGATCAGGATTTCATAGGTGCCCTGCTTGGCTTCCTTGGGCAGGGTGTATTTCGCCAGCGCGATGCCCTGGCCATCCCACTTGACCTGCAGCTTGATCTCCTCGTCGCTGCCCTGGTGGCGCAGGATGATTTCCTTGTCCAGCCGGGCCACGTCGACATAACCGAAACCGACCGATTTCTTGCGCCGCACAAACAGCTTCATGGCGACTTCTTCGCCCGGCCGGAACAGGCTGCGGTCGAGTACGGCATGGGCGACATACGGCCCCTGCCAGCTGGACTGATAGAGGTTGAAGCGCCAAGGCGAGATACCCTCACCCCAGTCCGAGAGCAGGAAGCTGAAGTCGCCGTCCTTGGCCGCGGTCACGAAAAGTTGCTTGTCGTATTTCTCAAGGCAATCGGGCAGGCGATCGTTTCCGGGCAGTTCATGATCGATGCGCAGGATGCCTGCCGCGTCGGTGCGGCCCTTGGCGTAAACGGTGTTGGCGCAGTCGCGCACCGCCACCTCCGCGCCGGCGACCGGCTCGGCGTTGTCGAGACGGGTCACCCAGACCAGCGAGGACTCATCGCCGCGCTTGAGGTGCACGGCCATGTTGGTGACCAGCGCGGTGGCCCGCACGTAATACGGCTTGGGCTTGTCCATCAGGGCCGCGCCCAGCCGCGGGCTGGCCACCTCGACGATATGGAAACCGGCCCCGGACAGGGGAATGCCGACCACCTCGGTCTCGCGGTCGGGCAAGGGCTTGGGCAGTTGCAGGGGCTGGATCTTGTGGCGCGCTTCGAAGATCGAGGTCTCGCCACCAAAATGAGCGATGGGGGTATAGCCCTTTTTTTTGTCGTATTCGCCATACTGGTTGGCACTCATCTCGCGGATGCGACGCATCCATTCGATGACCTCGGACGGCTTCTGGGTCACCAGCCGCTCGGCGTTGAGCAAGGCGTGGCTCTGGCTGAGCGCCCCGACATAACGCATGGTCAGCGGCAGCGCCGGCTGGGCGTTCAATTCATAGATGCCGAAATCGCTGGCGAACTTGGCCAGCGGCGGTGCGATATCGGTCTTCAGCCTGAGCGGAAAACTGCGGGCATTGACCAGCGCACGCCCATCCTGATCCCGGATTTTGGCCGGCAGGCTGAGTACCAGGTTGGCGGACTCCGGGAACGGACCATCGAAAGTCAGCGACTGGACATAGCCGGACTTCTTCTCTTCATCGTCGAATTTTCCATGCCAGCTTTTGTTACCGCTGGCCAGGGTCACGCCCTCGGCCGATTTCAAACTCACCGGTGAGGTAAAGTTCAGCTGCATGGGCAGAAC
The DNA here is from genome assembly GCA_031291185.1 of Parasulfuritortus sp. Taxonomy (GTDB): domain Bacteria; phylum Pseudomonadota; class Gammaproteobacteria; order Burkholderiales; family Thiobacillaceae; genus Parasulfuritortus. Next base: position 9,933 of record JARLJM010000116.1, read on the forward strand.
CGGCAGACAAGGCTGGCGCGGGTTGAGCTTCTCGCAATGGAAGCGGGCGCTGAAATCGGGCCGGGTCTTGAACGCCAGGGTCTGCTCGCTGCTGGTGGCGATGCCGCTGGCCGACTCGATGCCCTTGCCCCAGACCAGGCTGACATCGTGATCCGCCGGCAGGCGCCGCCCGCAACGAAGGACAATCACCGGTGCGCCGGGTTTGCCGGCCGAGCGCAACAGCTCCTCGCGGGTGTTTCCGCTGTGGACGTCGAGCATATAGAGGCCATGGCCGTTGGCCAGAACGGACAGATAGTCCTGGAAGAAACTGTCGCTGGCCGCCAGCAACTTGCGTTTGTCCTCGCCGGTCACCAGCCGGGCCGGGACCTTTTCCGCAATGCCCTCCGCCGCGCACCAGACACGGCCCGCCAGCGTCGATTCCTTGACCGGCGCATCCAGTCCCAGCACGAAGACCTGTTCCTCGCTGATCGTCTCGCCCTCGGCCGGGACCGAGGTCAGGATGGCCGGCCCGCCGGTGGTGAAATCGAACCGGGCCGGAGTCAGTTTCTCACCGGCCAGATCCTTGCTGCCATTGGTCAGGGTGAAACGGCAGGCCACGCCCGCCGGCAGGTCCTTGTCGAAGTCGTAGACCCAGTTGCGATTGTCGACCCAGCGCCCCTTGCCCTTGGCCGGACAGTCCACAGTAAACGGATCGGCAAGGCGCGGATCGCCCAGCGGCACCATGTCAACATCGAAACGGGCGCTGACCTGGCGTACGCCCTTGACCTCGCCCTGCGGGGAGAACGATTCGACCCCGGCTGCAAGGCCGAGCGAGGAGAACAGAACCGAGGCCAGCAGGCCCGGAATGGCGAAGCGAAACATGTGGAACCCCCTATTTATCGTCTTTGCGCCAGCATGCCTTAGGCAGCTGATGCTTTCAATGGGGAGCCTGGTTTAGGGCAACGCTGAATAAGTTCCAGCCGCACGACCGTCTCCGTTAGAATTTTGTCATGATAAAACAACAGACCTTAGCGATGGCGGCGGATCAAGAAACGGGCTTTGCGGCGTATCGCAAGCCCACGCGGCGGGACGAATTTCTCAAGAAGATGGAAGTGCTGGTGCCGTGGGCGGCGCTGTGCGAAGAGATCGCCCCCCACTACCCGAAAGCGGGCAATGGTCGCCCACCCATTGGTCTGGAGCGGATGCTGCGCATCCACTTCATACAACACTGGTTCAATCTCGCGGACCTGGCCTGCGAAGAAGCCCTGTACGACAGCGTGAGCTTGCGGCGCTTTGCGGGCATTGACCTGGGCCGCGAACCGGTACCGGATGCCACGACCCTGCTCAAGTTTCGGCGTTTGCTCAACGCGCACAACCTGGGCGAAGCCTTGTTCGCCCGAGTGGGCAAAGAACTGCAAGCGCAAGGCATCAAGATCAATACCGGCACCATCGTTGACGCCACGATCATTGGTGCCCCGAGTTCCACGAAGAATGCCGACAAGGCGCGCGATCCTGAGATGCATCAGACGCGCAAAGGCCAACAGTGGTACTTTGGCATGAAGCTGCACATTGGCGTGGATAGCCAAAGCGGACTGACGCACAGCGCCGTGGTGACCGCCGCCAACGTACATGACAAGCACCCGCTACCGGATTTGCTGCATGGGCAGGAACGACGGGTCTATGGCGACTCGGCTTACCAGAGTCAGAAAGCCCTGATCGCCAGCAAGGCGCCCCACGCCAAGGACTTCACCAACGAGCGCACACGCCGGGGCGGTGAAGTGGATGAAGGCAAACGCGCGAAGAATCGCAACAAGTCCCGCATCCGGGCGCGCGTCGAGCATGTCTTTGCCGTCGTCAAACGGCTGTGGGGGTTTACCAAGGTGCGCTATCGCGGCCTGCAGAAGAATGCTACGCGCGCCTTCACGGCCCTGGCGCTGGCCAACCTCTACTTGTGTCGAGGTCGCTTGCTGCCACAGGTGCGTCCATGATGCGGGAAAGGCGAGAAATCTGGGCAAACAACGCCCTAAAAAGCCAGCAAGACCGACGTATTCCGACAAATTCCTCACGCTCGCGCAGATCTGACCGTGCGCGCGATTTCTGACGCTACTTGTTCAGCGGTGCC
>JARLJM010000117.1 GCA_031291185.1 Parasulfuritortus sp.
CGTAAGCGTTCACCTCCCCTGTCGAGCGCTGCGACGGTTTGACTCGGTGTTGGTTTTCAAGGGTTTTCGCCCGCAATCGGTCTTGCCAAGCTGAGGGGTTTCCGATTCCCTGGGCGCATGAAGTCCAAAGATCAACCCGACCTGTCTCAGTTGAACCGCGCCGTATTTGAGGTGCTGGATCACGATCAATTGGTGGAGTTGACTTGCCGTCTTCATAGGATGGCCATCGAGATGGCGGAACGTTTGGCGATGAATTCGACCAACAGTTCGCGGCCACCGTCTTCAGATCCGCCCTTTGGAGGTGGTCGTGGCGTGGGTGGCCTCGGTAGCCAGGGTCTCCCCGCCGGAATGGGAACACCGGCTTCGGCAACGCCGCCCGGAAAACCACTGAAGCCGAGTGGTCGCAAACCCGGCAAACAGCCTGGAGCCAAGGGCAAGTGGCGAGACGGACCGCTCAAGGCGGAACGGACCGAGAGCCACTGGCCGACCGCGTGTGCCCACTGCGGTACACCATTCGAAATGTGGGACAAAGCGGTGCGCACCGGGACGGCCTTCATGGTTCTGGAGCTTGAGCACACATCGGGCGGCATTCGGATCGTCGGCGTCGAGCACCGCTATGAGGTTCTGCATTGTGCTTGCGGTCATGACACCGAGGCCAAGCCCGGCACCGGCGTTTTGTCGTTCCTGGACGGTCGCCAACGCCAGTTGCATTTGACCGAGCGCAGCCTGATCGGCCCCTCGTTGGCCGCCTTCATCGCCGCGCTGGCTATTCGCCATCATCAGTCGCGTCGAAAAATCGGCGAGTTTCTGCTGACCTGGTTCGGCGTCCCCCTGGCAACCGGCACCATCGACCGCTGTATCCGTGAAGTCGGGGTCGCCTGCGAACCGATTGTCGAGGATCTGCTCGAAGAGGTGCGCGGTGCCGGAATCATCCACGCCGATGAGACACCCTGGTATCAGGGCGTTCTCAACTGCTGGCTCTGGGTTGTCCTCACCGCGACCACCGCCGTCTTCCATATCGGCAGCCGCCGCCATGAGGAAATCCGCGATCTGCTGGGCGATGCCATCATCGGCTGGCTGGTCACCGATGGCTACGGCGCCTACCGTGACTACGCCCGCCGCCAAAGGTGTTTGGCCCACCTGATCCGCAAGGGCTTGGCGCTGGCCGGTTCCCTCAACCCCGACGGTGTCCGCTTCGGAGAGTGGCTGGTGCGCGAATTGCGCAACCTGATCAAGGCGGTCGCCGACGACAAAGATCACACCATCCTCAACCCGATCCAGGCCCGGCTCAAACGCGCCTGCACGCTCCACCGCGACCACCAAACCGAAAAAATCAGGGCGCTGGCCCGCGAAATTCTCTACGACTGGGATGCCATCGTCGCGTTCGTCAAAAACCATGCCTTGCCGCCCACCAACAATGAGGCGGAGCGTGCCCTCCGCATTGCCGTCATCGCCCGGCGTCTCAGCTGCGGCACCCGAACCGCCGAGGGAAGCGCGGCCTA
>JARLJM010000118.1 GCA_031291185.1 Parasulfuritortus sp.
AGGCATCGAGGAACGCGAGGCCTGGACCCTCAAGGCGGGCGAGAAGTGGCATGGCTTCGGCAAGCTGGCGACCGGCTTCAACCTGCTCGACCCGATCAAGGCCACGGTGATCACTCCGGGTCTGGATGTCGACGGCGACTTTGCCGACTGGGGTATCCCGGCCGCCATGCTGACCAAGTACCTGGCTGAACACGGCGTCATCGTCGAGAAATGCGGCCTCTATTCCTTCTTCATCATGTTCACCATCGGCATCACCAAGGGCCGCTGGAATACCATGGTGACCGAGTTGCAGCAGTTCAAGGACGACTACGACCGCAATCAGCCGCTGTGGCGCGTCATGCCGGAGTTCGTGGCCAAGCATCCCTGCTATGAACGGATCGGCCTGAAGGATCTGTGCAGCCAGATTCACACGGTCTACAAGGCCAACGATGTGGCCCGCCTGACCACCGAAATGTACCTGTCCGACATGGTGCCGGCGATGCGCCCGGCCGATGCCTACGCCAGAATGGCGCACCGCGAGATCGACCGGGTCGAGATCGACGATCTGGAGGGTCGCATTACCTCCATCCTGCTGACGCCTTATCCGCCGGGCATTCCGCTGCTGATACCGGGCGAACGGTTCAACGCCACCATCGTGCGGTATCTGAAATTCACCCGCGAATTCAACGAGAAATTCCCCGGCTTCGAGACCGACGTGCACGGACTGGTCAAGGACAAGTCCAACGGCGCGACCCGGTACTACGTCGACTGCGTCGCCTGATCCTGTTCGATGGCCTTGGCCGCTGTCAGCCCCTGGGCGATGGCGGTCGGCACGCTGGGCTGGATGGTGTCGGTAATGTCGCCGGCGGCATAGATGCCGGCAATGTTGGTCTGCTGCCGGCGGTCGACCGGAATGTGGCCTGAAGCGGCTATGGCCGGACGGATGTCGGCATCGAAGCAGGTCAAGACATCGCTGTTCGGACGATAGCCGTACATCACCAGCAGCCAGTCGTAACGATTCTCCCGATCAGGCCAGGATGCGAGGATGCCGGAGTCCGGCGCGGCCTGAACGGCAGGTGTTTGTCCGCCAATCAGTTCGATGTCCGGATGTGCCGTGCAGGCATCCTGAAACTGCTTGCGGGCGCTGAATTTTCCCCGTGCACAGACCGTGACCCGGTTGCCGCGTTCGGCTAGAAACAGGGCGTGATCCAGCGCGTTGTCGCCGCCGCCCAGGATCAGGACGTGGTGGTTGCGCACCTCGTCGCGAATGCGTTCTGACAGGGGGCCAATCACCACCCGGCCGGTCTGCCGAGCCAGTAACTCCAGTTCGGGCGTGGCTTGCGGGCGGGAGCCGGTGGCGAGCACCAGGGCGTCAACCTCTCGTTCTGTTTCGCCCTCCGGGCCGTTCAGATGGAGGCCGAAACCGGTGGCGGTTTTCTTCACCGCCAGTACCTGTGTGTTCATGAGGGTGGTGACAGGCAACTCGAAATAATGCCGCGCCAGCCGCTCGGTGATCTGGGTGCCGGTCTCGCCCGGGATGCCGAGCATCCACAGGTTCAGGTGAAAATTGGTGCGCTGGATGCCGCCGACATGAGCGGTGCATTCGATGACCAAGGGTTCCAGGCCAAAACTGAGCAGGGCGTTGGCGCAGGACATGCCGGCCGGGCCTGCTCCCAGAATGGCGATGCTCATTGCTTGCGGCGGCGCGGCTCGAAGTGAACGACCGCGCGCATGATCTCTGAATAGGGGAAGTTCCCGATCTCGCCGAACTTCAGAATCCCCTCGTTCACCAGCAGGGCGACGTCGTTCGGCAGACCGGGCTGTTTTTCCAGGACCTCGGCCAGGCCCAGCACGCCCCCGCACTGGGCACGTATTTCCTTGCCGAACGGCCAGGGCTGGTCCGGTTCGGTATGCAGGGCGAAGCGGGCGTTATGATGCAATTCAATATGAAAGCGCTGGCACAGGTCACAAGCGTGCTGCTCGGTGCAACTGATGGCCTCGCGCTCGGCCAGCAGCAGTCGGTGGGCCTTGAAGCAGACCACGCAACGCGACAGCAGGGCGCGCTCGAACGGACAGGCCAGGCCGATGGCCGATTCGCGGGCTTCCTTGTAGGCGTCTTCGTTGTAGCCGGACATGTACTGCCGCGTCTCTTAGAGATCGGACAGCAGGTCGATCTTCGCCGCGCAGATGAAGTCACTCTCCGACAGGCCGCCGATGGCATGCGTGATGTACTCGACCCGACAGGTGTTGTAGCCGACCGCCAGATCGGGATGGTGACCCTGCTGGTGTGAGATCCAGGCCACCGCGTTGACGAAGGTCATGGTGACGTAGTGGTCGGGAAATTTGTAATCCTTGTGCAATTTTCCGTCGATCACCGACCAGCCGTTCAGGTCTTTCAGCAGGACGTCGATTTCACCCGGTGACAGTGGCGGAATGCCGCCTTCGCAAGGCTTGCATTTGCCTTTGGCCAGATCGCAGAAGGTTTCGCTCATGATGGGGCTCCTCAGTAGTCGTCCCCGGCCTGCGAGTCGCCAACCTCGCGTGGCTGGGACAGGATGTCTTCGGCCTGCAATTCGTTTTCCGCAAAGATCATCTTGATCTGCACGCCAGTCTTTGGGTCGAGGCCCTTGCGCAATTCGTTGGCGAGGGTCTTGGCTTCCTTGAAACTATCGGCATTGCCCTGTTTGTTCAGGATGTTCAGGGGGCCGACCTTGTAGATGAAATAGGGCATCGTATTGCTTGGGTTAATTGTTGACTTGTATTGTCGGGTAAATGTCGCCCACTGACAAGGGCGGTGCGGTCACGCGGAGTGGATGCTGGATTTGCGGCCCAGATCGTCCAGGCAGACGAAAGTGACCGTGGTGGTGAATACTGCATCCTCGGTGCCTTGCTCGATGTCGTCGCAAAAAACTTCAACCTGATAGCGGACGGAACTGTTGCCGACCTCGCCCCGGTTCACGGCGAAGCGCAGGATGGTGCCCTGGCGTACGCTCTGCTTGAACTCGACCTTGTCCATGGCGACCGTCACGAACTTGCAGCCGGGGAAATCCCGGCTGGCGGCGATCCAGGAGACCTCGTCGGTCCACTTCAGCATGTTGCCGCCGAACAGGTAGCCGTAGTGGTTCAGATGCTCCGGCAGGACGAGCTTGTAGCTTTCCA
>JARLJM010000119.1 GCA_031291185.1 Parasulfuritortus sp.
TCCCTGACCAGCTTCTGGGCCTGGCTGGCGGTGACCCGGTTGATCGGCTTGCCTGCGGCATCGACGGTATCGCCGTGGTCCAGGATGAAGACCAGCTTGTCGGCCTGCAGGGCGATGGCGGTGCTGGTGGCCACGTCTTCGAGGGTGAGATTGAACACCTCGCCAGTGGGCGAGAAGCCGATCGGCGAAATCAGCACGATTTCCCCGGCATCCAGTCGCTTCCGGATCGCGTCAAAGGCGACCTTGCGCACCTCGCCGGTAAATTGCAGGTCGACGCCATCCACCACGCCGGCTGGTTGGGCAGTGACATAGTTGCCCGAAGCGACGCGAATCTCCGCTCCGGCCATGGGCGTGTTGGGCAGACCGATGGACAGCATGCTCTCGATATCCACCCGCACCGATCCGACCGCGTCCTTGACGTGCTCCAGCGTGTCGGCATCGGTCACCCGGCGGCCCTGGACATATTGCGCCTCGCCACCGCCAGCACTCAGCCGTTCCTCAACCTGGGGCCGGACGCCATGGGCCAGTACCAGATGCACGCCAAGCGCATTGAGCAGATTGACATCGTGGACCAGGTCGACGAAATCCTCGCGCAGCATCGCATCGCCGCCAAAGGCAATGACAAACGTTTTGCCGCGAAAGGCATGGATATACGGCGCGGCGGCACGGAACCAATCGACAAAACCGGACATCTCGACGAGGTTGGCGTTTCCAGGCATATGGGTATGGGCGTATGAGATTGCCCATTATGCCGAAATATTCGGCAATATCTGAACAAAGGCAGGATAAAACCTAAAGGTCGCCCCACTGGCTCTGCATGGCCGCCAGCGCAGCCAGGGCGGCGGTCTCGGTGCGCAGGATGCGCGGTCCCAGCGAAAGCCGGGTGAATCCGGCCCGGATGACGGCATCCCGTTCGTTGGCATCGTAGCCACCTTCAGGACCGGCCAGCAGCGTTACCGTCTCGACCGGCGCAGCCAGATCCCTCAACCTGAGACTCGCCTCCGGGTCCAGCAGGAAACGCTCGCCGACCAGTCCTGGCACCGTACCGAGCCATTCGTGGAAATCCAGAATGGGCGCAACCGGCGGCACATGGTTCCGGCCACATTGCTCGCAGGCGGAAATCACCACGCCCTGCCAATGCTGCCGGCGCTTGTGCCGCTTGTCGTCATCCAGTCGCACGATGGTGCGCCGCATCATCACCGGCTGGATCGCCGTCACGCCCAGTTCCACCGCTTTTTGCAGGGTGTAGTCCATCCGTTCGCCACTCGACACGCCTTGCACCAGGGTGATGTCGAGCGGCGATTCGCGCTCGGGCGAACAGACCATCTTGAGCGAGACCTCGGCACTCTTGCCGGTCTTGACCAACTGGCCGATGCATTCACTGCCATCGCCGTTGAACAGGATGACGTCGTCGCCATCGCGCAGACGCAACACACCTACGGCATGGCGGGCAACCTCGTCGGGCAGAGCCACTTGCCGTCCGGGCGGCAAAGGCATGGCGCAGTAGAAACGGGGAATGGGCATGGGTAATTTCGAATAAGGCTACGATGGTATTATCCGGCAAAATCCAAAGGAGCGAGACCATGGTCAGAATGGAAACGCCCGTCTGCGACTTCGGCTGGAAGGCTCCCGACTTCAGCCTGCCCGGCGTGGATGGCAAACACTATTCGCTGAAGGACGTGGCCGGCCCCAACGGCCTGCTGGTCATGTTCATCTGCAACCACTGTCCTTACGTCAAGGTAGTCATCCACCGCATCGTGCGCGACGTCGCCGAACTCAAGGCCATGGGTATCGGCGCCATCGCCATCATGTCGAATGACCCCACCGAGTACCCGGAGGATTCCTTTGACAATATGAAACAGGTCGCCGCAGACCTGAATTTTCCGATGCCTTATGTGGTCGACCAGAGCCAGGCCGTCGCCAAGGCTTATGACGCGGTCTGCACGCCGGACTTCTTCGGCTTCAACGGCCGGCTGGAACTGCAATATCGCGGCCGACTCGACGAATCGCGCAAGGACACCGCGCCCGAGGGCGTGCGCCGCGACCTGTTCGAGGCCATGAAGCAGGTCGCCGAAACCGGCCATGGCCCGGCCGAACAAATTCCCAGCATGGGCTGTTCTATAAAGTGGCGCGGTGAATAAGCTGCTCAACGCCGTCATCGAAGCTGTCCGCGAAGTCGGGCGGGTCGAGGTCATGCCCCGTTACCTCAAGGTGGCGCACGCCCGCAAGGATGATGGCAGCCTGTTCACCGAGGCCGACCTGGCGGCGCAAAAGGCCCTGATCGAACGACTCCAGGCCATTGCCCCGTATCCCGTACTGGGTGAGGAAATGGATGATGCCACCCACAAACGGCTCTGGGATGAAGGTCGCGATGGCCTGTGGTGTGTCGATCCGATCGATGGCACCACCAATTTCGTCAGCGGCATGCCATTCTTCGCCATGTCGATCGCCCTGCTTAAACAAGGGCGGCCGGTGCTGGGCGTGGTTTACGACCCCCAGGCCGACGAATGCTTCCACGCCATTGCCGGCGAAGGCGCATTTCTGGATGGCGACCGGCTGCCGCTGAAGACCGCGCCGACCAGCCTTGACCGCTGCATCGCCGGGGTCGATTTCAAGCGCATCCCGCGCGCCCTTGCCGGTCGACTGGCGGCCGAACACCCCTACAGTTCGCAGCGCAACCTGGGTGCCAGCACACTGGACTGGTGCTACCTGGCTGCCGGGCGGTTTTATGTCTATCTGCATGGTGGCCAGAAGTTATGGGATTACGCGGCGGGCGCATTGATTCTTGAAGAGGCCGGCGGCCGGGTGGGCCAGATAGATGGGGGTGAATTCTGGCAAGGCGACCCATGGACCCGCTCGGTACTGGCGGCAAATACGCCGGAGTTGTTCGAGCAGTGGCGAGCTTGGCTCGACAGTCCGCCTTCGGTAAGAAATCATTAACAAAAATCAGGTCAATAAACAAGCCAATGCAATTTATAAAAACATTTTAATTTTTCACAGGCACCCTCCGCAAAACCGCTGTAGACAAGGAAAAACGGCTTGATCGGCCCGTCCTGTAAGGGATTTCAGTAGACCGGGCCGTATTGCTCTGCCTCAACCCCTACGACATAATCGGAAACCTTGTGCCCATATTGGGACCGCGGAGGCCTTGAATGAATCCCGCAACGCCGTGGCGTGTGGAATCCATGCAACGCTTCCATAAATTTTTAATCTCGAGGAAACAACAACATGGCAACTCGTACCGACCTCGCTAACGCCATCCGCGCCTTGGCCATGGATGCCGTCGAAAAGGCCAAGTCCGGCCACCCCGGCGCCCCCATGGGCATGGCGGAAATCTCCGAAGTGGTCTGGAACCACCACCTGCGCCACAATCCGGCCAACCCCAAGTGGCCGGATCGTGATCGCTTCGTCCTGTCCAACGGCCACGGCTCGATGCTGATCTATGCCCTGCTGCACCTGACCGGCTATGACGTCACCATCGACGACATCAAGCAGTTCCGCCAGCTGCACTCCCGTACCCCTGGCCACCCCGAGTACGGCTACACCGCCGGCGTCGAGACGACCACCGGCCCGCTCGGCCAGGGCATCACCAACGCGGTCGGCATGGCGCTGGCCGAAAAGCTGCTGGCCGCCGAGTTCAACAAACCCGGCCATGACATCGTCAACCACCACACCTATGTGTTCATGGGCGACGGCTGCATGATGGAAGGCATCTCCCACGAAGCCTGCGCGCTGGCCGGCACCTGGAAGCTGAACAAGCTGATCGCCGTCTGGGACGACAACGGCATCTCCATCGACGGCCATACCGAAGGCTGGTTCACCGAAGACGTCTGCGGCCGCTTCGAAGCCTACGGCTGGAACGTAGTGCGCAACGTCGACGGTCACAGTGCTGAGGCCGTCGAAGCCGCCGTACAGAATGCCAAGAAAAGTGCTGACAAGCCCACCCTGATCCAGGCCAAGACCATCATCGGCAAGGGTTCGCCCAACAAGGAAGGCACCCATGACGTGCATGGCGCCGCACTGGGCGAAGCAGAAATCGCGGCCGTGCGTGCGCACATCGGCTGGCCCCACGCCCCGTTCGAGATTCCAGCCGACGTCTACGACGGCTGGAACGCCAAGACCAAGGGCGAAGGTCTGGAAAAGCTGTGGAACAACAAGTTTGCCGAGTACGCCAAGGCCTTCCCGGCCGAAGCGGCCGAGTTCACCCGCCGCACCGCTGGCGAACTGCCTGCCGACTGGGCTGACCGCGTTGCTGCCGCCATGAAGACCACCCTGGACAAGGCCGAGACCGTAGCCACCCGCAAGGCCTCCCAGCTGGCCATCGAGCGTCTGGTTTCCACGCTGCCAGAGCGCGTCGGCGGCTCTGCCGACCTGACCGGCTCCAACCTGACCAACTGGCCCAACTGCCAGCCGATCCACCGCCACATGCCGGCCAACTACATCTCCTACGGGGTGCGCGAGTTCGGCATGAGCCACATCATGAACGGCATGGCGCTGCACGGCGGCCTGTTCCCGTTCGGCGGCACCTTCCTGATGTTCTCGGAATACGCCCGCAATGCCCTGCGCATGTCGGCCCTGATGAAGCAGCGCGTGGTCTACGTGTTCACCCACGACTCCATCGGCCTGGGCGAAGACGGCCCGACCCACCAACCGGTCGAGCAGACGGCCACCTTGCGCATGATCCCGAACATGAGCGTCTGGCGCCCCTGCGATACCACGGAGACCATGGTTTCCTGGATCGCCGGCGTGGAGAAGAAGGACGGCCCCACAAGCTTGATCCTGTCCCGCCAGAACCTGCCCTTCGTGGCCCGTAGCGAAGCCCAGATCGCCGACATCCGCAAGGGTGGCTATGTGATCTCCGACGCGGCCAACGCCAAGGTCATCCTGATCGCCACTGGCTCTGAAGTCGAACTGGCCCTGAAGGCCCAGGAGGCCCTGAAGGCTGAAGGCATCGCCGCCCGCGTGGTCTCCATGCCCTGTACCAACGAGTTCGACAAACAGGATGCCGCCTACAAGGCCAGCGTGCTGACCGCAGGCGTGAAGCGCGTGGCCATCGAGGCCGGCGTCACCGACGCTTGGTACAAGTATGTCGGCCTGGACGGCGCCGTGGTCGGCCTGGATCGCTTCGGCGAATCCGCCCCGGCCCCGCTGCTGTTCAAGGAATTCGGCTTCACCGTCGAAAACGTGGTCGCCAAGGTCAAGGCTGTCCTCTAACCCGATTACCGATCAATCAATCAAGGAGCAAAAAACATGACTATCAAAGTCGGCATCAATGGTTTCGGTCGTATCGGCCGCATGGTCTTCCGCGCTGTCGCCAAGGACTTCCCGAACATCGAGATCGTTGCCATCAACGACCTGCTCGAACCTGACTACCTGGCCTACATGCTGAAGTACGACTCCGTGCATGGCCGTTTCAACGGCGACATCGCCGTCGACGGTGCCAACATGGTCGTCAACGGCAAGAAGATCCGCCTGACCGCCGAGAAGGAACCCGCCAACCTGAAGTGGAACGAAGTCGGCGCCGACATCGTCATCGACTGCACCGGTTTCTTCCTGACCACCGAGTCCTGCCAGGCCCACATCACCGCCGGCGCCAAAAAAGTTGTTCAGTCCGCCCCGGCCAAGGATGACACCCCGATGTATGTGTTCGGCGTCAACCACGACAAGTACGCGGGTCAGGCCATCGTCTCCGCTGCTTCTTGCACCACCAACTGCCTGGCCCCCGTGGCCAAGGTGCTGAACGACAACTGGGGTATCAAGCGTGGCCTGATGACCACTGTGCACGCTGCAACCGCCACCCAGAAGACCGTCGACGGCCCGTCCAAGAAGGACTGGCGCGGTGGTCGCGGCATCCTGGAAAACATCATCCCGTCCTCCACCGGCGCCGCCAAGGCTGTCGGCAAGGTCATCCCCGAGCTGAACAAGAAGCTCACCGGCATGGCTTTCCGCGTCCCGACCTCCGACGTTTCCGTGGTCGACCTGACCGTCGAACTGAACAAGGATGCGTCCTACGACGATATCTGCAAGGCCATGCTGGCTGCCTCCCAAGGCGCCATGAAGGGCGTGCTGGGCTACACCAACGAGAAGGTGGTCTCCACCGACTTCGTCGGCAACAGCGCCCCGTCGACCTTCGATGCCGAAGCCGGTATTGCCCTGGACGGCACCTTCGTCAAGGTCGTGGCCTGGTACGACAACGAGTACGGTTACACCTGCAACATGCTCCGTCTGGTCGAGCACGTCGCCAAGTAAGACACCTCCGTACCCGGCTTGGGGCGATGAGGTGAAACCTGAAACGGATACCTTGGACGGTATCCGTTTCCCTCGTGACTACGTGGAGCAGGATTGGAAAAGTGTCAAAATCTAAATTACTGTGGATCATCTTAGTCAGTGCATTGATGGTGGGTTGCGAGAGCACCGGTACGCCCTGGAGCGGCTCCTCCGCAAAATCAGCGGACGAAAACGATCACGCCAAGACCGAAACCACGGCCCAAGCCAAGGGCAGCAAACCACAGGTCGTGACCGACTCCAGCAAGGTGGTCGAGGGCGAAGGGCAGCATGTCAAGGGCATCAACGACTGGGAAGGCGAGATATCCGGCGTCCCGGCGGCCAACAGCAAGTTCAAAAGACTGAAGATTGGCATGTCCATGAAGCAGGTCACCGATCTGATCGGTGAGCCCAGCGACCAGGGGGCCTACATCACCGGCAAAGCCTGGATACCCTTCTACTTTGGCAGTGATCGCAACCGTTTCGAATACGTATACAAAAACCAGGGCCGGCTGATCTTTGCTGGTGGTGGTCTTGGAGACCTCACCTCCGGGCACCTGATCTGGATCATCCATAATGCCCGTGAACCGGGGTATCGAGAATAAACCTTTCGCCCACTGACGAATGTTTCGTCGGTGAGGTGTAAGGAATGGTTGACACCATCCCTTACACCTTACTTTTCAGGAGTTTGATATGCCCAACTTCATCCGCATGACCGACCTCGACCTCAAAGGCAAGCGTGTCTTCATCCGCGCCGACCTGAACGTGCCCGTCAAGGAAGGCAAGGTCACCTCCGACGCCCGCATCACCGCCTCCATGCCCACCATCGAGCACGCCCTCAAGGCCGGCGCCAAGGTCATGGTCACCTCCCACCTAGGTCGTCCGACCGAAGGCGAATGGACCGAGGAAGTCTCCCTGGCCCCCGTCGCCGCCGTCATGTCCCAGAAGCTGGGCAAGCCGGTACGCCTGATCAAGGACTGGGTCGATGGCGGTTTCGACGTCGCCGAGGGTGAAGTCGTCCTGCTGGAAAACTGCCGCGTCAACAAGGGCGAAAAGAAGAACGTCGAAGAGACTGCGAAGAAATATGCCGCCCTGTGCGACGTCTTCGTCATGGATGCCTTCGGTACCGCCCACCGCGCCGAGGCATCGACCTACGGCATCGCCCAGTTCGCCCCCACCGCCTGCGCCGGCAAGCTGGTTGCCGAAGAACTGGAAGCCCTCGACAAGGCCCTGGCCAATCCGGCCCGCCCCATGGTCGCCATCGTCGGCGGTTCGAAAGTGTCGACCAAGCTGACCGTGCTGGAAGCCCTGTCCGAGAAGTGCGAACAACTGGTAGTGGGCGGCGGCATCGCCAATACCTTCCTGGCCGCAACCGGCAAGAACATCGGCAAATCTCTCTGTGAAACCGATCTGATCCCCACCGCTCAGGCGCTGATCAGCAAGATGACCGCTCGCGGTGCAACCATCCCCATCGCTGTTGACGTGGTGGTCAGCAACCAGTCGCCCTTTGGCGAGAGCGGCAATCCGAATGCCCCCGCCGTCCTCAAGGACGCCGGCTCCGTGGCTGACGACGACATGATCTACGACATCGGCCCCAAATCCACCCAGGAACTGGTCGACATCATCATGAAGGCCGGCACCGTGGTCTGGAACGGCCCGGTCGGCGTGTTCGAATTCGACCAGTTCGGCGAAGGCACCAAGGCCATTGCGATGGCCATCGCCAACACCAAGGCCTTCACCCTGGCTGGTGGCGGCGACACCATCGCCGCGATTCAAAAATATGACATCTACGACAAGGTATCCTATATCTCCACTGCAGGCGGCGCGTTCCTCGAATACCTCGAGGGCAAGGTCCTGCCCGCCGTGGATATCCTGGAAAAGCGGGCGCAAGGCTGATCTGTAGGAGCGGCGCAGCCGCGATACCGATGTGTTCGCGCCGACCGGCGCTCCTACTTAGGAATGAATATGCTACGCAGAACCAAAATTGTCGCTACTCTGGGCCCCGCCTGTTCGGATCCCAAGGTGCTCGACAAAATGATCGAAGCCGGGGTCGACGTCGTCCGCCTCAACTTCTCCCACGGCACCGCTGAAGAACATATCCAGCGTGCCGAAATGGTGCGCTCGCTGGCCAAGACCCGGGGCCGGGCCATCGGCATCCTGGTCGACCTGCAAGGCCCGAAGATCCGCATCGGCAAGTTCAAGGACGGCAAGATCACCCTGGCTTCGGGCGACCCGTTCAAGCTGGATATCAACTGCGAACTGGGCGACCAGACCAAGGTCGGTCTCGACTACAAGGACCTGATCTACGACGTGTCGCGCGGTGCTACGCTGCTGCTCGATGACGGCCGGATCGAGATGTGGGTCGAGGATGTGAAGGACGGCATCGTCACCTGCAAGGTGATCCAGGGCGGCGTGCTGTCCAACAACAAGGGCATCAACCGCAAGGGCGGCGGCCTGTCCGCCTCGGCCCTGACCGACAAGGATATCGAAGACATCAAGACGGCTGCGCAACTCCGCGCCGACTACATGGCGGTATCCTTTCCCCGCTCGGCGGCAGATATCCAGCAGGCGCGCGAAATTCTGCACGCAGCTGGCGGCAAAGCCTGGATCGTGGCCAAGATCGAACGCGCAGAGGCAATCGAGGCCCTCAGCGACATCCTCGACGCCTCCGACGCCATCATGGTGGCGCGTGGCGATCTCGGCGTGGAAGTCGGCGATGCCGCCGTACCAGCCCTGCAGAAACGCATGATCCGGATGGCGCGCGAGAAGAACAAGATCGCCATTACCGCCACCCAGATGATGGAATCCATGATTTCCAGCCCGATCCCGACCCGGGCCGAAGTATCCGACGTGGCCAACGCCGTGCTGGATGGCACCGATGCAGTCATGCTGTCAGCCGAAACCGCTGCCGGTCAGTACCCGGTTGAGGCCATCGCGGCCATGAACCGGGTTTGCGTCGAAGCCGAAAAGGAGATCGAGCCGCCGACCTTCGGCGTGGGGCACGCTGACATCCTGCGCGTGGACGAGGCCATCGCCAAGTCAACGGCTTTTACCTCCCTGCACCTGAACGTCAAGGCTATCGCCGCGATGACCCAATCCGGCTCGACCGCACTCTGGATCTCGCGCATCAGCACCCATGTACCGATCTACGCCCTGACCCCCGAGGTCAACACACGGCGCAAGGTCACCCTGTTCCGTGGCGTGTATCCGGTCAACTTCAGACCCTCCTCCGAGGACCGGGATCAACTCCTGTCCGAGGCGGAGGACGAACTCAGGCGTCGTGGCGCGGTGCGCAATGGCGATCTGATCCTGCTCACCATCGGCGAACCCATTGGCCGGTCGGGGGGCACCAACACCATGAAGATCGTTCGCGTTGGCGAACGCAAGAAGTTTTAATCTAAAAGGAGAGTCCAAGATGGCACTGATTTCCCTACGTCAACTGCTCGACCACGCCGCTGAGCACGGCTACGGCCTGCCGGCCTTCAACGTCAACAACATGGAACAGGTCCAGGCCATCATGCAGGCCGCAGCCGCCACCGACAGCCCGGTCATCCTGCAAGGTTCCGCTGGTGCCCGTTCCTATGCCGGCGAGCCCTTCCTGCGCCACCTGATCCTGGCCGCCCTGGAAATGTACCCGCAGATCCCGGTCTGCATGCACCAGGACCACGGCGCCTCCCCAGACGTCTGCTTCCGCTCCATCCAGTCCGGCTTCAGCTCGGTGATGATGGACGGCTCTCTGATGTCCGACGCCAAGACCCCGTCGACCTACGAGTACAACGTCGACACCACCCGTCATGTGGTCGAACTGGCCCACGCCTGCGGCGTTTCCGTCGAAGGCGAACTGGGCTGCCTGGGTTCCCTGGAAACCGGCAAGATGGGTGAAGAAGATGGCCACGGCGCCGAAGGCGTGCTGGACCACTCCGCCCTGCTGACCGACCCCAACGAAGCGGCCGATTTCGTCGCCAAGACCAAGGTCGATGCCCTGGCCATCGCCATCGGCACCAGCCACGGCGCTTACAAGTTCACCCAGAAGCCCACCGGCAAAGTGCTGCGCATCGATCGCGTGAAAGAAATCCACGAGCGCATCCCCAACGTCCACCTGGTCATGCACGGTTCCTCCTCGGTGCCGGAAGACTGGCTCGCCATCATCAACAGCTTCGGCGGCGACATGGGCCAGACCTACGGCGTGCCGGTTTCCGAAATCGTTGAAGGCATCAAGAACGGCGTGCGCAAGGTCAATATCGACACCGACCTGCGCATGGCCTCCACTGGCGCGATCCGCAAGCATCTGGCCGAAAACAAGGCCAACTTTGACCCGCGCAAGTTCTTCAAGGAAGCCACCAAGGCCATGTCCGGCATTTGCAAGGACCGCTACGAAGCCTTCGGCGCTGCCGGTCAGGCCAGCAAGATCGGCAAGGTGTTCAATCTGGACGAAATGCATCAGCGTTACGCCAAGGGCGAACTCGACCCCAAGGTCAACTGATCGACTTGTTGTAAGATCACGGGGCGGCTTAGGCCGCCCCTTTTTTATTTATGCCCGCGCGGCTGCCAGCCGCTTTTCATTTCCGGACCCGAGACCGAGCATGACCGACGCCCTCTTCGAAACCTCGATTGCATCCCTCCCCCTGATCCACAAAGGCAAGGTGCGCGACATCTACGCCATCGA
>JARLJM010000120.1 GCA_031291185.1 Parasulfuritortus sp.
CTATTGCCGGGGGCACCAAGGTGACTAGAATGGGGTCCTTGCAATAGATTTCATGAAATTTCAATGCTGAAAAAAATCAGCGTCGACACCCTTCAGTTGGGCATGCACGTGCATGAATTGTGCGGCTCATGGATGGAGCATCCGTTCTGGCGCACCAAGTTCATCATCGATGACCCGGAAGATATTCGCCGGATCATCGAGAGCGGCATTCGGGAAGTCTGGATCGATTCGGCCAAGGGGCTGGATGTGCCGGGGGAAACCACGGTCGAGGTGACCACCGCGATTGACGCGGCATTGACGGAGGTGGCGGTGCGCAAGGAACCGCCCAAGTCGATACCGATGGCGGAGGAACTGAAACGTGCAGCCCAGATCTGCTCCACGTCCAAGGCAGCCATGGTCTCCATGTTTCAGGATGTGCGCATGGGCAACGCGGTCAGCGCCGAAGCCGCAGGCGCGGTGGTGGATGAAATCTCGTCTTCGGTGTTGCGCAATTCCAATGCCCTGATCAGCCTTGTCAGGCTCAAGACCGTCGACGATTACACGTATATGCACTCCGTCGCCGTGTGTGCCCTGATGATCGCCCTGGCGCGACAATTGAATCTGGACGAGGCAACGACGCGCGAACTGGGCATGGCCGGATTGCTGCATGATCTGGGTAAAGCCTTCATGCCTCCGGAGGTTTTGAACAAGCCGGGCAAACTTACCGACGAGGAATTCGCCATCATGAAACGGCATCCGGCGGAAGGCCATAAGGCCCTGGTGGAATGCGGCTCCCTGGGCGAAATCCCGTTGGATGTCGTACTTCATCACCATGAAAAAATGGATGGCAGCGGCTATCCCGAACGTCTCCCCGGTGATCGGATCAGCCTCTACGCGAAGATGGGCGCGGTGTGCGACGTATATGATGCGATTACCTCAAACCGTCCCTACAAGGCAGGCTGGGACCCCGCCGAGTCGATCCGCAAGATGGCCGAATGGTGTAAGGGCCACTTTGATGAGGCCATCTTTCAGGCCTTCGTCAAAAGCATTGGCATTTACCCGGTCGGTTCCCTGGTCCGCTTGCAGTCCGGCCGGCTCGGCGTAGTCGTCGACCAGACCGGGAAATCGCTGCTGAAGCCCAAGGTCAAGGTCTTCTTTTCCATCAAGTCGAATCTGCGCATCCCGCCCGAGATCATCGACCTGTCGATTCCCTCCATCCGCGACAAGATCATCTCGATCGAGGAATCCGCGCAATGGAATTTCCCCGATCTCAACCACCTCTGGGGCAGCGTGGATATCTGGTAGCCGGGTTCCCGGCCGGATCGATCTCGCCCTTGAGACAAGGCCATGGGCATGGAGCACCGGAAGGCAGACTGAAACACGGTTAGGCTACAATGCCGCCCCGGTGCGGGAGACATCCCGCGTAAGCGTTCACTATTCTTTGCTATCCGACAGACCATGAGCCATCTGCCGATCATCCGCCAGTTCCTCCACGAGAGGCTGCAGATCAACCCGGATTCAGTCTCCGCAGACAGCACCCTGGCTGAATTGAAAGTCGATTCGTTGCGGATGCTCGACCTGATGTTCGATCTGGAAGAAAAACTCGATATCGTCCTGACCCGTGATATTCCCGCCGTGCGCACCGTGGGCGAACTGGATGACCTGCTCGACAGGCTGGTCGCCATGAAGAAGTCCTGAGATGCCGGCACGGCGTGTCGCGGTTACCGGACTGGGTCTGGTCAACCCTTACGAGGGCGATGTCGAGGACTTCTTCGCTCATCTGCTGCGGGGCGATTCGGCGGTATCGATCTATGCGCCGGACGATTCGCCCCAGCCGCTTTCCATTCC
>JARLJM010000121.1 GCA_031291185.1 Parasulfuritortus sp.
ATCACCGGCCAGACGGCCGACTACCAGCTCAAGGTCGTGGTGCGCGACATGGACGCCTTCCAGGAACTGCTGCTCAACCGCATCACCCGCATACCCGGCGTGACCGGGGTGCATTCCAGCTTTGTATTGCGGAGGGTGGTGGACAAGACGGCGCTGCCGATCAAGGGGGAGTGATCAATGAGAGTGGAAAATGCGTTTAGGGAAGTTTTTTAGCTAGCTAGAGGCTGGAAAGAACCTGAAGTTGGAGGCATGCGGACTCGGCTTCGGTTCCCGGCCGGTTTCCGCCATTCAGGGGCAAGATTTTTCCGGATTGAACTTCAGCAGATTCTTGCATTGCAGCCTTTCTATTAGCCACCAAATCGACATCCGCGTCCCCTCAGGTCGATCCCCGCGTGGGTGGGTAAAACTGCAGTGAGCCTATGCGGTCATCTGTTTGTCATAGGTCTCCCCAACAATCCACCAGAGTAGCTGGCGCTACTGGTCCCGAGAACACGCCATACCCTATTGGAGAACCCAAATGCAAAATAAAGTTGTCTCACTGCTTGTAGGTGTGAGTCTAATGGCCGCCGCAGGCTCCGTCCTGGCCCACGATTCCCGCCACGATGACGACCGCAATGTCCTGAGTATTGCCGTGTTCGGCGATGCACCCTATGGTCTGAAGGATTCAGATGCTGCTCAATTTGATGCCACCCCGGCATTCATCGGCACCATCAACGCCGACAAGGGCATCTCGCTCGTTTTTCATGCCGGCGATATCCATTCAGGCAAGCAGACCTGTTCTTTAGCTTACGACCAGTCCATCTACGACATGTGGACGGACCCCAGCAGTGGGTTCAAGTCCCCGTTGGTCTATACACCGGGCGACAACGAATGGACCGACTGCCACAAGGCTAAAGAAGGCGGCCAGGACCCACTCACCAATCTGAGCTACGTCCGCGATCTCTTCTTCGCCAACCCAGGCCATGCACTGTCCGTGGATAAGTCGCTGTTTTCACAGGCGGATTACTACGATGCAACTTACCCGACTGACGCCCAATTTGTCGAAAACGTCATGTGGGAGCAGAACGGCGTCGTATTCGTGACCGTGAACGTGCCCGGCGGCTCCAATAATGATGAGGACAACTGGTATGGTGCCCCTCGCACAGACGCACAGACCAAGGAGATACTCACGCGCACCGGCGCCACGCAACGTTGGCTGGACAAGGGCTTCGCCTACGCAGAAGCGCAGCACGCCCGCGCGGTCGTCCTGATGCTACAGGCCGACATGTGGGACCTGGACGGCACGGCACAAGCGGACCAGCATATCGCCAACTACCGCCAGTACATCGACAACATTGCGCTGCACACGGCCCAGTTCGGCAAGCCGGTCCTCATGATCAACGGCGACTCCCACGTCTATCGCTCGGATAACCCTCTCAAGAAAGGTTCACCCTGTTTCATTGAGCCCTCTTCACCTGCTACCTCGGGTGCAGTTGCTGAAGCCTGTACCGACGGCATCATGCCCGGCGGCAACCCAGTCGACCCCTACTTGACCCAGCCCTATGGCTACAATCTGCCGAACTTCCACCGCATCGTCGTCCATGGCAGTAGCGCACCCATGGAGTGGTTGAAACTGCAAATCAAGCCGGGCGAAAGCTTCGGCCACAATGGCCCGAACAACTTCGGTCCATTCAGCTGGCAGCGTCAGGTCCAGGCCCTGCCCTGATCGGCTGACTGTCCACGCGCCACGCAGCGGCAACCGTTGCGTGGCGCGGTTAGCAGATGAGTCTTCAGCACACTATCCGTTTCACCAGATAAAGGTTGTTCGAGAGTATTCCCGACAGACCTTCCTGCAATGTCGGCCTCACGGCTTCCATCATCCTCTAGATATCACCCAGCCGCCGGCCATGGCGTTGACGGCTGGGTGGGGCTGTGGGTCGGAACCGGGCAGATCGACGGCAGTGGCTGAACTGCAGGAACGGGGTGGTAGCCGAGCTGAGGAAAAACTTCAGCAGTCCTGTTGCTGCCTGGCGACAAGGGCATTCCTGTTCGGTTTCAGGTGGTTAGCCCGGTATCCCTGAAGTGCCGTCGTGCCTGGGCGACAGGTTATATTCCTTGGAGTTTAAAATATAACGACAACATATTGAAATTATTGAATAAATTAATGTGGCATGTTGCTTGCTAAAACAGCTCGGGCGCTTAAGCCCAGTTTTGATTATTGAAATACAGGAGTACCACGTGCCACAAACTATCAAAGTCAGTCACCGCATCCCATATATCGCCATTCTCATGAGTTTGCCCAGACTTGCCGCCTTCGATATCCCCCGTCAACTCGACGGCTGCCAGATAAGAGAGAACAAATGAGCGCCCTATATTGGATTCTATGGCCTGCATTCATGGTCGCAGCCTTGGCAACCGGCTTCCTCATTTTCCTGGTCGACCCTCAGGGTATTCAATTTGCCGGGCACCCGGTCACGATTTCAAATATTAGTGCCTATTCATTCGGCTTCTTCGCGCTTTGGTTCGTAGCCTCAGCGTCCAGTCTAATGACCCGTTTTCTTGAGTACGATGGCAATGACCTGAACACGATGTCTGCTAGTGCTGAAACTGGGACGAATAACCTTTGACCCATATCGGGCTGCAATACAGTCTGTGCGGACGGTAGAGAAATCAGTGTGCGGCGGGCTTACATAAACCAGTTCCGCAGTTAGTCACTTGCCGGGGCACTTGGGCGTTCAGGCAATTGACCGCCGCGGCTGTCGCGCGGCTCATGTCGGCCCCAGGCCGAACACCTCGCGCAGAACCGCATTGACCTCCTGCGGCGACACTTCCCGCACCGTCACCTCGCCCCGCGCGGTGGTCTTCAGTCGGCCGTCGAACAGGACGATTCGACCTTCCGGGGTATGTCGCATCACCAGCAGCTTTTTGACGAACAGGGATTCCGGGTGGGTCGAATTCAGGTAGTTGGCCGGCATGAAGTCGATCCATTCCTGGTGCGACAGGTCGAACCTGTACTGGTTGACCCATTCGCCGTCGACCCGGGCGCGCAGCTGGTATTCCTGCTCGTTGGGCCGATCCAGGGCGTAGGTGTCGAAATCCTGGTGCACCTCGATCCCGGTGTGGTCCAGCCGCAGCGGCGCACGGATGCCGTTGGCGCCGAAACCAAGGTCGAACAGCCAGTCCGCGTCTTCCAGCCGGACCACCAGCGCCATGTGGGTCCGGGGCCGCGCCACCGGGTAGATCATGGGCCGGGCGGCGACGAAGCGGTAGGGAATGCCGAGCGCAGTCAGCGCCATGGCGAACAGGCCGTTGATCTCGTAGCAATAGCCGCCACGGCGTCGGCCGACCAGCTTGTCGACGATTGCCTCGGGTACCAGCGACACACCCTTTCCCGCCTGCACGTCGAGGTTTTCGAACGGCACCGTGCGCAGCTGGCGGCGCATCAGGTCGGCCACGGTGG